>NZ_CDLKIE010000506.1:0-11069 GCF_975902315.1 Kaarinaea lacus
CCGCTGCAGAGGCGATCCCGGTATATCTGCGAGACCGGATTGCAGAGAAACCAAAAATCAATCCTGCAATATGATCCTGGCTTAAATTCTGCACAATTTAATTAATCAATTCAGCAGTCAACACCAGCAGATACGCTACAATGCGCGACGTTCTTGAGAAAGAAGTTAACTTTTCATCGAAAAATGCCGCTAAATCATGCAATTACAGCGTAAAATTGTCAATTTAATGCGCGATTAATAAAATTAACGGATAGTTTCAGTATTAGCTGACCGATAAAAATGTTCCGCAAGGGCAAACCAAAAGCCAGGCTTTTGGTCTTATAGCCTAAGATCGAGTAAAAATGAAAATTTTATTTTTAATTATGAGACAAATTATTGTTGTTTTAATGACGCTATCCCTTCTTGTCGCTTGTTCAGCTTCCGGTAAACGCAGCAGTTTTGCCAAACCCATGGCCAAAGTGGATGTGATGCGTGAGATTGCCATGACGGGCAATCTGAAACCGGTGGACTTCGCAGGAAAAAATTTGTCGGATCTTGATCTTTCCAACACAAATTTTCGTGGTGCCAATTTGCAGGGTACCTATTTTCGTTACAGCAATTTAAAAGAATCAAATTTCCAGAACGCGGATTTAAGTGGGGCCAATTTGAGACAAACCAGGTTGACTGGTTCATTAATGGCAGGTGCCAACTTAAGGGGCGCGAATTTAAGAGGCGCTGATTTACGCGGCGCGGTACTGGATAGTGTTGATTTGTCCAATGCTGATCTTACGGGTGCACAGCTGGACCGAGCCAGTATGAGAAATATCAACCTGGCGGGCGCTATCTTAACCGATGCAAGCCTGATCAAAGCCTATCTTGGCGATAGTAATCTGAGCGGTGTAGACCTGCGTAAGGTGAACCTGAAAGGTGCTGATTTATTTGGCACAATTTTACGCAGTTCAAACTTTGAAGGCACCAATCTGAAATCCGTGGATCTCAGTCATACTGATTTATCAGGCGCCAATCTAAAACGTGCCGACCTGTCTTATGCTAATTTGCAGCACGCCTTGTTATTTGGTGCCGACTTTTATCAGGCCACTATGGATAAAAGTGATCTAAGGGGCGCGAATGCATATCGGACATCCTTTGTTAGCGCCAGTCTGCGCAAGGCGCAATTCAGAGGATCCAATCTCACAGAATCCAACTTTACCAGCGCTGACCTGCGTGAGTCGAATTTGCATGAAGTCATTGCGACGAATGCCACATTTTCCTGGGCCGATTTATCGAAGGCGATTCTACGCAAGTCAGATTTTTCCAAAAGTAATTTCAGTAACGCAACGCTGGTGGATGCTAATATTAAAAAATCCAAATTGACCCATGCGAAACTGGTAGCGACTGATTTTAGCAGTAGTGATATGCGGGAAGTTGACTTTGCTGGTGCGGACATCAGTGGCGCCAATTTGAAAAACACCAACATGCGCGGCGCTAAGAATATGCACCGCGTCATCGGCCTGGAAAGGGCGCTCAATCTGGATCAATCTACGCTGTAATTCCAACGAGTAAATATCAAATGCAACAGTGCAGCGGAGGCGAAAGCCGAAAGCCTCAAGTGGATTTATAGAGAACTGTAAAAGAAGCGCTTAACTGAATTGCTTAACTGTAGTAGTGGTGTGGATTAGAATCGTATCCCGCTTTTCGCGCGAATAGTAGATTCCACTCCAGATTGTTCTGCCTCGGCTGAAAGATGGAAAATGCCAAGATCAAATTTTAATCCCATGAAATACTTGTTTTGCGTTAAGCTTGAAGTAGAACCCGCCAGCTCATATTCCCCGTCAACCCAGGTAGTACCAATCCCCGCATAGGGTGTGAATGCATTAAACCCTTTCGAAACCGACAGTTCCAATCCGGTCGAGGTTACGAACATATCTTCCATTCCCGTCATCTGGCTGTAGGTGCCTCTAACTGACAGTGAGGGAAGTGCAGATCGGTGATGAGGTGTCATCAAATACCGTAGTTCACCGCCATAAATCTGAATATCACTATCTGGCACTGAGGAATAGAAAGCCCCTGCGTTCAGTCCCTTACCATAGTTTGTGCTCACATGCAGTTTGGGGGTTTCTAATACGTTCGGTGTTGTCTTTGAGGTATAGGCTTTAAGGTATGAATCATTTTCAATTTTTGTTGTTGCTATCTCAAAACCGACATCCAGGGCAAGCGCGCCACTATCAGAGCGGGACAAGGCTTTATGACTTTGAGCTGCGCTCAAATTTTCTGCGTAATTCTTAAACTGGTTATCAATGACGGTGGCAAATTGATCAATGTTGTGTTGGTCAGCCAACACCGTATAAGGAGTGCACAAACATAGGATTGAAAAATAGTACAAACGGCGCTGCATGCTGTGATTCTCCCTGAGGTAGCGTAGAAATTGTTGTTGCGGCTTCAGAATTTGTTACTAATTATAGTCGCATGTAGTGCAAACCACGAGTTACGAAAACGGTAAAACAGCACGTTTCTAGAAAATATTTATTGATTTCTAATTCTTTCGATCTGATATTTATTAGTTTCTAATTCAGAAATGATTGATAGCGAAAGAAAAGTGAGTGCAAATGTTAAGCAACGATTCGTGCATTATCTGGACAGATTGTCCTGGTGCTAGGATCGAGCGAGAGATTTTGCCAGTCGTTGATAACTTTCAAATCGTTGTACGGAGATCTGTTGTGTTTCTACTGCATGTTTGATGGCGCAGTCAGGTTCCTGTAAATGTTTACAATCCTTGAATTTGCATTGGCCTATAAATTTCTTTAACTCCACAAAACCTTCTGTCACCTGTTCGCGTGAAACATGACCAAGACCAAATTCGCGTACCCCAGGTGAATCTATAATGCTGCCACCATTGGGTAAGTGATAAAGAACGGTCACCGAGGTGGTATGTTTGCCCAGGCCCGTCGCGCTGGAAAGTTCGCCCACGCGAATCGCAACGTCCGGTAAAAATGTTTTAATCAGGGATGACTTGCCAACACCGGATTGACCCACAAATATACTGATTTTATCAACCAGGTGTTTTTTTAAATCGTTGAGTCCGTTTTTTTGCTTGGTGCTTGTGTAAATGATTGAATAACCAATCTGCTCATACACTTCCAGTTGCGCTTGCAACTGCTGTTTTTCCTTGTCGCCTAACAGGTCTGTTTTGTTAATTACAATGACAGGTTGAATGGATGTCAATTCCGCCGCAACCAGGTAACGGTTGATCAGGTCTTCATCGAGAGCGGGTTTGGGGGCTGCGACGATTAACATCTGGTCGATGTTGGCAGCCACCGGTTTTAATTGTTTGTTGTAATCCGGGCGGGCCAGCAGGCTGGTGCGCGGGACCAGGGATGTAATCACACCCAGATCAGGGCCAGTGACCTGCCAGATGACTTTGTCGCCACACACTAGCCTGGGTACATTCGCGCGAATCAGGCAGTGATACACCTTTCCCTGTTCGTCTTCCACATCCAGATTAGCGCCATAGTGAGCAACAATGCGGCCTAATTGTTCCGGTCCAAGCGTTTGGCTCTGGAGTAACTGCTCCGCGGTTTCTGAGCGGGACTGGGCGCGCGCCAGACGATCTTTCTGGATTTTTTGTACTCGCCAGGCTTGACGCCGCGTTAGTTTACGCTTTGCCATGACGCTTGTTGAAGGTGCTTTTGGTAGGGATAGAAGGTGATAAAAGTATAAAACATCGTAACTATGTTTATGATGCAGTTTATGATGCAGGCGCCGGGGCAAGCAGCAAGGCATCAATTTTGGCTGCGCAAATAAAATCGTTTTCCGAAATACCGCCAATGGAATGAGTACTGAAATGTACCAAACAACGATTATAACTGACTTCAATATCAGGATGGTGGTCTTCCTGGTGTGCAATCCAGGCCAGGGCATTAACAAAGGCCATGGTTTGATAATAGTTCTTAAACTTGAAACTGCGGTGTAACTCAGCGGGCTGTTCCTGAACCTGCCAGTCATCATGCAATTGCTCTAACAGGGAATTCGCAACATCTATTGTTAATGGTGGCGTACCCGACCCCAGCGGCTTACATGATTTCTGGCGTAGTTCACTCATAATCCAGTATCTTTAACCATCGACCTTCATAAATTTATAGAAAGTGTCGTTTAAATAATCTGAAACATCATAGATCTCTTCGTCTTTCAGGCCGGCTTTAGCAGCGTTGTCGCAAAAACGAACCCGATTCACCAGGTCTTCATAAGTGTGTACGATTCGATTGGGACGCGTGTGAACTTTAGTATCATGGCAGCCACCACAGCGTTCTGTATATAACTTTTTACCGTTCTCGGCATTTGCTGCCAGGGCTGGTGTGGATGATATTGCTGCAAGTAATAATGTTGTTGCGATTGATTTTGCTGTATTCATGTTAAAGCCTCACAAGTTGTTTCATTTAGTTTAGATGATAAGAACGCGATCCGCACCGGAGCTGGTGGATGTGAATCGTGAAATGCGGAAAATAATGGATCTGGTGTCAGTGTACTGGCGTTTTCGCTATAAAGTTTAACCAGCGCCTGGATAAGATGCAGGGCATTGGTTTGTTTAGCAGCGTAAGTATCAGCTTCGAATTCGTGTTTACGCATGAAGAAAGCTGATACAGGCTGCACAAAAAAACTGAACACCGGCATCACCAACAGGAATAATAACAAGGCCATGTGGGTTGATGGTGTAGAGACGCCTAATCCTTCGTAGAACCACGGTTGTTGCATCACCCAACCGAGTATTGCCAAAGCACACAGAGACATTAAGCTCATAGTGAGGATACGTTTGATCACATGCTTGTGTTTGAAGTGCCCCAGTTCATGGGCCAGTACTGCTTCGATTTCATCGCTGTCCAGTGTCTTTAGTAATGTATCGAAAAACACTATGCGTTTCTGGTTACCAAAACCGGTGAAGTAGGCATTGCCATGCCCGGAACGTTTCGATCCATCCATGACAAATACACCGTTACTGGAGAATCCGCAACGCAATAACAGGGCGTTAATGCGCTGTATTAATTCGCTGTTCTCCAGCGGCGTAAATTTGTTGAATAATGGTGCTATCCAGGAAGGGTATGCCCACATTAAAAATAATGTGAAAGCAGTCCACACCAACCATACGTAAATCCACCACAAACTGCCAGATGATTCCATCAACCAAAGTACCAGGAACGCCAGGGGTACTCCTAACAATATGCTAAGTGCAGTTTGTTTTAGCAGGTCGGTAATGAAAAGTTTGATGGTCGATTTGTTAAAGCCAAATTTTTCTTCAATGACAAAGGTACTATACAGCGATAACGGGACTTCCAGAAATGTAATGATGACAAAAACACTGACCAGCGTACCCACACCACTGGTAAGGCCACCCAGTTCCATTTCCTGCCAGAATTGATCGATGATATTCAGACCACCACCGAGGGTCCAGGTCAGCAACAACACGGTGCTGACTGCCAGCTCAATGATGCCGAAGCGGGATTTTGCCAACGTGTAATTCGCTGCTTTTTGGTGATCGCTCAAAGAAATCTTGTCGGAAAATGCGCTGGGAACTGCGTTACGGTGGGTGCCGACATGTCTGATGTGTCGAAAAGTTAGCCATAACTGGGCTATCAGGGAGATTGTTAAAGCGAGTAAAAATACGGACGTAAATGTATTCATTCATCTACCTGTCTATGGATTTCCAAGCAACATTTTTCGCGGGCATATGATACTCTATTTTGCTTTCAGACGCAGAGATTCGCAGAAAATTCAATGCATTTGCCAGAAAAAATGAGTTAATCAATAACAACAGAAAACAGGAATTAATTAAACATAATGACCCAGGATGCCAACAATTTGATCTGGATCGATCTCGAAATGACGGGGTTGGATACCCAGCAGGATGTAATCATCGAAATTGCCACAATAGTGACGGATGCACAGTTGAATATTCTTGCAGAAGGTCCTGTGCTGGCGATTCATCAACCGGACGAAGTAATGAATAGCATGGACGAATGGAATACCAGGCAACATGCCAAGTCCGGGCTTTCAGAGCGGGTAAAAAACAGCTCCACAACTGAGCCCCAGGCCGAACAACAAACCATTGAATTTTTACTGCAGTATGTGCCTAAGGGGAAGTCACCCATGTGTGGCAATAGCATCTGCCAGGACCGCCGTTTTATGGCGCGCTGTATGCCGGAACTGGAGGCGTTTTTCCACTACCGTAACCTCGACGTCAGTACGCTCAAGGAGTTAGTGGCGCGTTGGGCGCCTGATATTGCCAGGGGATTAAAGAAGAACAATAATCACCTCGCGCTTGATGATATTAAGGATTCTATTGAGGAATTAAAATACTATCGGGAACACTTTATTCGTTTACCTCAATCAACGTGACAGGAATCTTGCATTGAAACAAATGAAACATTTTCTTCATTATTCATTACTTGACAGTTTCAGGATTTAACGACAAACTTACTTACTATGAACAACGCACAAACAAATCGAGCACCCATGTTTATTGACACGCCAGTTAAACCGCGACTGCCATGGTCTGTGGTTCATACCTCTGTGTGCCCGTTGATGCGTAAGAGTTATAAGAGTAAGAAAAGATAGTATAGAATAGTAAAAGCAACGTATTCAAAGGGCCGCAGATTCGAAAGAACTGCGGCCTTTTTCGTTTGGGGCGATCGGCAAAATTGTGTAATACAGAAAAAAATGTAATACAGAAAACAATGTAATAGGAAATAAGGTGAAAAATCATGTCAGTACCAGCGGCGTTTCTAGGGGTTATCGTGATCTGGTCTACAACACCATTGGCGATTCAATGGAGTAGTGAAGGCTGGGGTTATTTATTTGGCGTGACCGGGCGCATGGTTTTGGGTGCCCTGGTGTGTGTTGCCTTGATTGCCGTGCTGCGCCATAAGCTGCCGCTGGATCGTAAAGCCTGGGAAACCTATATTGCTGCGGGCGCAGGGATTTATGGTGCCATGATGAGTGTGTATTGGGGATCGCAATATATCCCTTCTGGTTTAGTGGCGGTGATTTTTGGTTTGACACCGGTGGCGACCGCGGTGCTTGCCGCGTTTTATTTGCAGGAAGCGAGTTTGACCTATGGGAAAATTGCCGGGGTAGGTATGGGCATTATCGGACTGATCGTCATATTCGCGGCGGATGTCAATGGTCAGGCGGTTGCCTGGCAGGGTGTAGCAGCTTTGCTGGTATCGGTAATCCTGCACTCATCAAGTGCGGTATGGATCAAGCGTATCAATAGCAGACTCCCGGCGTTGACAACAACCACCGGCGGTTTGTTGGTGGCGGCTCCACTTTATTTTGTTACCTGGTTAATAGTGGATGGGGAACTTCCAACAAGCTTTGACGTGAGGCCGAGTAGCGCACTGGTTTATCTTGGTGTTGTTGGCTCGGTAGTCGGATTCTCATTGTATTTTTATATATTGAAAAATCTCGAGGCCAATCGTGTTGCATTGATTCCTCTGGTGACACCTGTACTTGCCCTTTTGATAGGTCAGTCATTGAATAGCGAAATTATTTCGCTCGACATCTGGATTGGTGCGGCGTTTATATTAATCGCGTTGGGAATGCATCAATGGGGGGACCAACTACTGCTGAACTTAAAGTCCCTGCTGCTTCCAGTAAGGCGTTAGACAATGGGAGCGGTATCGCCAACCTGCAGGCCCCGGTGAAATGGGGTCTGCAATTCTTATCGTTCAGTTAGATAGCAGACGGGTTGATTTCCAGTAATGTTCTGACCAGTAGGGATTGGTCAGATTGGATTTCATGACGCCCTTTGATGTGGATGCATGAATAAACTGTTGGTTGCCAACATAAATGCCGACGTGGCGCTTGCTGAATCCGGTTTTGAAGAATACCAGGTCCCCGATATTAAGCTGATGCCTGGAAATGTTTTCGCCGGCAGCTGCCAGGTCTTCAGTGGTTCTCGGGAGCTTCATGCCAAAGGCATCGCGAAATGCAACATGAACGAAGCCGGAACAATCTATGCCTCTTTTATTCAGGCCGCCCAGTTCGTAAGGAGTACCTTTCCATCGGCTGTATTGCGAATTCAAGCGCTTATAGACGGATGATTGCTGTGATGTCGATTTGTTTGCGCTGCGGGTATCGGGAGCTACTTGCCTGGGTGAGCTTGAACAGCCAACCAGGGCTATGGACAGATAACAGGTAAAACAAATCAGCAGTTGTCGGATCATCATAGGCACTTCAATGTCGTTACGTTACAGCAACTATCAGTTATTAAATCGGCCAGGTTGCGGTAAATTTTAAACCAAAATACTGGCGGTGAATCACATTTCTTACCTGGATTTACGCTGACTAAATCTGAAAAAGTGATTTGAAGTTGGAATGTCTTACTGGTGCTGCTGAATAGCCCATTCAATATGCTCTTTCACCATGGAAGATGAATCGGCGAGCCGGCTTTTTAGCGCAGTGATAACGTTGCCATTAGTGGGGACATTGCCAAGTGCCACTGCGATATTCCGTAACCAACATTCGTAGCCGATGCGGCGAATGGCGCTGCCCTGCGTTTTATCCAGGAACTCTCGTTCTGACCAGGCAAATAACTCAATCAGGCCGATGTCATCCAGGCTATTACGGGGTAAGAAATCTGTTTCTTGGGTTTGGGTGGTAAAACGATTCCAGGGGCAAACAATCTGACAGTCGTCGCAGCCATAGATACGATTGCCAATCAGCGGACGTAGTTCAGGAGGTATACTACTGCGCAGTTCAATGGTCAGATACGAAATACATAAACGAGCATCCAGTGTATAAGGCGCGACGATCGCCTGGGTAGGACAGGCCTCGATACAGGCCTGGCAAGTGCCACAGTGATTTTTAGCCGTAGTGTCGACAGGCAATGGCAAGTCGGTATAGATTTCGCCGATAAAAAACCAGGAACCGGTATGTTCGGTAATGAGGTTGGTGTGTTTACCGATCCATCCCAGGCCTGCTTTTTCTCCCAGGGCTTTTTCCAGTACCGGCGCACTATCGGTAAATACCCGGTAACCAAACTCGCCGATTTCCTGCTGTATTTCATCGGCCAGTGTTTGTAAGCGCTTGCGAATGACTTTATGGTAATCGCGTCCTAACGCGTAGCGTGAGATATAGGCTTGTTCGGGATTGTCCAAAATCATCTGGCAATGTTGGTCAGGTTCAGGCCAATAATTAAAGGTGGTGCTGATAACGCTAACGGTTCCTGGTTCCAGTTCCGCGGGTCGGCTGCGTTTGGTGCCATGGCGTTGCATGTACTCCATATCCCCTTGAAAGCCGGCATCCAGCCAGTTCACTAAATGGGTTTCGGCTTCCTCCAGTTCTGTATTGGAAATACCCACACCCTGAAAACCTAATGCGGTGGCCCGGCTTTTGATATGATGAGCCAGTTGCTGTAGATCAAGGTGTTGATATTTGTTTGTTGTATTACTGTGATTAGCCATTAGTGTTGTTCGTCAATAGGGTTAACAGTCAATAAAGTGGAACTGCCTGCATGAATTTACCCAAACAATTATACCGCGCTGAACAGGTTCGTGCTCTGGATCGCGTCGCTATCGACACCTTTAACGTTCCGGGCATTGAATTAATGGAAAACGCAGGAGCTGCAACTTTCCGAGCAATGCGTAAATGCTGGCCACGGGCACACCATATCGCCGTATTTTGTGGGGCCGGTAACAATGCTGGTGATGGATTTGTCATTGCACGACTGGCGCACGAGTCAAAACTCGATGTAACGGTTTATATGCTTGCCGACACGTCTCGATTGAAGGGCGATGCCAGGCTCGCCTATGAAAAGCTGCAACAAACACCAGTACCGGTAAAGGCCTTTGATGGTGCGATTGATGCGTCATGCGATATCGTAGTGGATGCTCTACTGGGCACCGGGCTATCTGGCGATGTAAAAGATCAATGGAGGTTAGCCATTGAGATTGTCAATCACTATAAAGAAAACACGGATTGCCAGGTTGTGGCAGTCGATATTCCTTCAGGGCTGCATGCGGACACGGGTAATGTGCTGGGCGCTGCCATAATGGCGGATATGACAGTTACCTTTATCGGGATGAAACAGGGATTGTTAACGGGGCAGGGGCCTGATTATTGCGGACAATTAATATTTGATGGCCTGGCAGTGCCTCAGGATATTTATGGGCAGGTAGATGCTTCGGCGGTTCGTGTCACCAACGATGAAGTTGCCGCATTACTACCACCGCGCCCTCGAAATTCCCATAAAGGCAGTAATGGCCACGTGCTGGTTATCGGTGGTAACAAAGGTATGCTCGGCGCAGCACGAATGGCGGGCGAAGCTGCCTTGCGCAGTGGTGCCGGCCTGGTTACCGTGGTTACACGGCCGGAACATGTTACCGCTATTGTCAGTGCGCGCCCGGAATTGATGTGTCAGGGGGTTGAAAACAAACAACAGTTAAAACCATTGTTAGCTGCGGCAACGTGCATCGCGATTGGCCCCGGATTGGGTCAAGATGCCTGGGCGCAGGATTTATTGAGCACGGTGATGGAAAGCGCAAAGACACTAGTGATGGATGCCGATGCGTTAAATTTGTTGTCTCGCGAACCCGTCGCTCGAGCGAACTGGGTGTTAACTCCTCATCCTGGTGAAGCGGGTCGGTTACTGGATATGCCAGCAACCGCGATACAACAGGATCGTTTTGCCGCAGTGCGTGCATTGCAATCTCGTTACGGCGGTGTCGTACTGCTTAAAGGTTGTGGCACATTGATTTGTCATGAAGATCAATCCATCGCTCTGTGTGATGCGGGAAATCCGGGTATGGCAGTGGCTGGCATGGGTGATGTGCTGACGGGCGTGATGGCAGCGTGTATTGCCCAGTCGAATCAACTCAGTGCATCGGCAAATGTTGCCGTTTATATTCATGCCAAATCCGCGGACCTGGCGACTGCGCATCGAGGTGAGCGAGGCTTGTTAGCTTCAGATTTACTACCGCACATACAAAAACTCGTAAATCCCGTATGACGGAATCACTACAACATACTTTGCCCGATGAAACCGCCACGCTGCAATTCGGGGAGAAACTTGCGCAACAACTGCGGCGTAAAGATCAGCG
>NZ_CDLKIE010000507.1:0-4449 GCF_975902315.1 Kaarinaea lacus
GGCGCGCTATGGAGATTGTCTACGCTGAAGATGAACTACGCCGCTACATGAACGAAGCGGTCAGTGTTTCAAATGACTCTCCGGTATTACTGGATCATTTTCTCGATGATGCCATTGAAATAGATTTTGATGCCGTTAGTGATGGCAAGCAAGTGCTGACCGGTGGCATTATGGAGCATATTGAGCAAGCGGGCGTGCATTCGGGTGACTCTGCATGTTCATTGCCACCCCATAGCCTGAGTAAGGAAATTCAACAACGGCTTCGTGACCAGGCGGCCCAGTTGGCAAAAGAGTTAAACGTGGTTGGTTTAATGAATGCGCAATTCGCCGTGAAAAATGAAGAAATTTATATTATTGAAGTTAATCCTCGTGCATCGCGTACCGTGCCCTATGTATCAAAAGCAACGGGTATTCCGTTGGCAAAAGTAGCTGCGCGCTGTATGGCAGGCCAATCGCTGGAATCCCAGGGAATGACGTCTGAGGTTACGCCAAACTATTATTCTGTGAAGGAAGCGGTGTTTCCTTTTATAAAATTTCCTTCCTGTGATCCAATTCTAGGGCCGGAGATGAAATCCACTGGGGAAGTTATGGGCGTGGGCACTGAATTTGCTGAAGCTTTCGCGAAAGCACAGTTGGCGGCGGGTATTGAATTTCCGAAGGGTGGAAGAGCATTTATAAGTGTTCGTGATGCAGACAAGACTGCTGCTATTTCAGTGGCGAAACAGGTAGTCGAACTTGGCTTCGATATTGTTGCTACAATGGGTACGGCGAAAGTACTTCGAGAGGCTGGAATTTCCTGTTCTCGTGTAAATAAAGTGACCGAGGGTCGCCCTCACATAGTGGATATGATAAAGAATGATGAAATACACTTTATTATTAACACAACAGAAGGCAAGCAAGCTATAGCTGACTCACGCACCATTCGTAGTAATGCTTTACAGAACAAGGTGATGTATACCACAACGATTACGGGTGCCAGGGCTACTTGTCTTGCCATGCAATTGGGAAATTCATCGTCAATATATCGATTACAGGACTTGCACCAGGAGTTGCAATCATGACCAAGAAACATCCGATTACAGCACAGGGAGCAGAAAAACTACGTGCCGAGTTGGAAGAGTTGAAAAAAGTGGCTCGACCAAAAGTAATTGCAGCCATTGCTGAAGCCAGGGCGCATGGTGATCTGAAAGAAAACGCAGAATATCACGCAGCCCGAGAGCAACAGAGTTTTATCGAAGGACGGATTGCTGATATCAATGGAAAATTGGGACACGCACAAATTATTGATGTTACCCAGCTGGGTGAAACGGGTAAAGTTGTATTCGGTGCAACCGTAGATTTAGTAGATGATGAAACAGGTGATGAAATCACTTATCGCATAGTCGGAGAAGATGAAGCCGATATAAAACACGGTTTGATCTCTATAACGTCGCCGATTGCGCGCGCACTAATTGGCAAGGAAGAGGGAGATGTAGCGGAAGTGCAGGCGCCCGGCGGTGTAAAATCCTATGAAATTGTTGAAGTGAAATATATCTAATCTACTCGCTAAGTAAAGACTGCCTCTTGTAGTGCCTGAACTCCTGAAATTTAAGTACTGGCTGCAAAAAGGATATTACGGTTATGTATTTTTTTATGGTGGGTGAGCGAATATTACTGACCATGTGGGTTGGTAGCTTGTGGGCGATTGGATATATAGCAGCTCCTACATTGTTTGCCTTACTGGACGATCGCAAGCTGGCAGGTGCATTAGCGGGGCAAATGTTTCATATTGTCAGCTATATTGGCCTGGTATGCGGTGTCTTGCTGTTCATCAGTCTGGTGAAACGCGTCGGCATTCACTGGAGAGTTTGGGTTATCGCTATTATGCTTGTCATGGTGGCGTGCGGCGAATTTATCCTGCAACCTATGATGGAGTCCCTAAAAGCACAAGGTCTGATAGAAGGTAGTGCGATAAAAAAACAGTTTGGTATGTTGCACGGTGTAGCGTCGATAATCTATCTAATAGAAAGTGTACTCGGGTTGTCATTGGTTGTTTTTGGATTAGAGAAATCTGAGACAACCAAAACATCGATTGCCAATTAAGGAAGCTTTATCATCGGCGTCGCCGCTGGTCGGTAGAATATGGCGATATGTCCAATACTATTAACCAGTTCCGCATGTGCCGACTGGCATACTTTTTCAATCATAAACTGCCGTTCCTCACGGTTTTCGGCATTTAGCTTAACCTTAATCAATTCGTGATGTTCAATCGTGTTTTCCAGTTCATTTAAAACCGCGTCAGTCAAACCAGCATTGCCAACGATGACAACGGGTTTTAGTTGATGGGCACGGGCGCGAAGGAACTTTTTTTGTTTGGTGGTAAGATTCATAGTTAGGTAATCCAATTGTGAAAAATTCTGATCAACATGATAATAAGGGATTGAGTGTAGCGCCAAGTCCATTTAATGCAGTCAAACTGGAGCTGGCCATTATACTCATCGCCGGGATTCTGCTTTGGGCCGTGGTAGATTCTATCACGCCTAGCGATTCAGCTCAGATCGGAATATTAATGATATTTGGTTTACTTGGTGCGATCTGGTTAATTATACGTACTCGATATTTATCGCAACGAATTGTAAAAAAGTGATGAATCTGATTTATGGCCACTAAAAAGAAGTCCGTCAAAAAAGGCCAGTCACGCAGTAAGTCCAGTAGCCGATGGCTCAAAGAACACTTTGACGATGTTTATGTAAAACAGGCCCAAAAAGCTGGTTATCGATCCAGAGCGGTATACAAGCTGCTCGAAATCCAGGAAAAGGATCACATTCTCAAACATGGAATGACTGTGGTAGATTTGGGTGCTGCACCAGGGGGCTGGTCTCAGGTGGCCGCTAAAATTGTCGGATCCTCCGGGAAAGTTATCGGCCTGGATATCCTCCCCGTCGATTCACTGGCAAACGTGGAATTTATTCAAGGAGACTTTACGGAACCATCGGTTTTAGAACAACTCTTACAAGTATTGGATGGTCAGGAGGTCGATCTTGTAATGTCCGATATGGCCCCCAATATAAGTGGTATTAAGGTTGTTGATCAGCCAAAAGCGATGTATCTGGCTGAATTGGCCCTGGATCTGGCTCAAAATGTGCTTTGTAAGAATGGTAACTTTCTGGTGAAAGTTTTTCAGGGAAGTGGTTTTGATAGTTATTACAAGACCTTACAATCACTTTTTAGTAAGGTAACTACACGAAAACCAAAAGCTTCCAAGTCAAATTCTCGTGAGGTGTATTTACTGGCCAGGGGGTTTTTAAAATAGGTGACTATAATATAGTCATTAATTTGTCGTATTACCTGGTAATCCTGTTGAGTTTCGATGGAAGATCAGGTAGAAACGGTGTAAATAATAAGTAGAGGCTAGACTATTGAACGACTTAGCGAAAAATCTCCTTCTTTGGATTGTTATTGCGATTGTTCTCGTATCGGTGTTTAACAATTTTAGCCCGCCAAGAGCTTCTGCAAAAAACATAGAGTACTCCGAATTTGTTCGTAGCGTGAAAGACGGCCAGGTCGCCAAGGTGCTGATTGAGGGTCGCAGCATTCACGGACGAACCACCAGTAATGAAAATTTCACTACCTACAGTCCAGGCGATCCCAAGCTCGTCGACGATTTGTTGAACGCTGGCGTAACCATTGAGGCCAAGCCACCGGAACAACAAGGATTGTTAATGCAGGTGTTTATCTCCTGGTTCCCCATGTTATTACTCATCGCTGTCTGGATTTTCTTCATGCGGCAGATGCAGGGCGGTGGTGCTGGACGCGGCGCCATGTCCTTTGGAAAATCCAAGGCCCGTATGTTGGGTGAAGACCAGGTTAAAGTGACCTTTAGTGACGTCGCCGGTGTTGAAGAGGCAAAGGAAGAAGTTGCTGAATTGGTCGAATTCTTAAGAGATCCAGGAAAATTCCAGAAACTTGGTGGCAAGATACCACGTGGTGTTTTAATGGTTGGTTCTCCCGGTACCGGTAAAACCTTGCTGGCTAAAGCCATCGCCGGTGAGGCCAAGGTACCATTTTTTACGATCTCAGGTTCAGATTTTGTGGAAATGTTTGTGGGCGTTGGAGCTTCACGGGTACGTGATATGTTTGACCAGGCCAAGAAACACGCGCCTTGTATTATATTCATCGATGAAATTGACGCCGTAGGCCGTCATCGTGGCGCCGGTCTTGGTGGTGGGCACGATGAGCGTGAGCAGACCTTAAACCAGCTACTTGTTGAAATGGATGGATTTGAAGGCAATGAAGGCGTCATAGTTATTGCTGCCACCAACCGTCCCGACGTATTAGATCCTGCTTTATTGCGTCCAGGTCGTTTTGACCGCCAGGTTGTCGTGCCATTGCCAGATGTGCGTGGCCGTGAACATATATTACGAGTCCATATGAGAAAAGTACCTTTAGGCGATGATGTGAAACCAACCA
>NZ_CDLKIE010000508.1:0-4822 GCF_975902315.1 Kaarinaea lacus
CAATACAACAGACATTACAACAGACATTACAAACGAGTAACCTGGCAGTAGGTAGTTATGGATTATTTTGAACATAAAAACGGCGTGATGTTTGCGGAGGATGTCGATTTGCGCTCGATGGCGAGCGAGGTTGGCACGCCCTGTTATGTCTATTCGCGCGCAACTCTGGAGCGTCATTGGCACGCCTTTAATGATGTGTTCGCCGGGCAGGATCACCTGGTGTGTTACGCCGTCAAGGCCAATTCATCCCTGGCCGTATTAAACGTGCTGGCTCGCCTGGGCTCGGGTTTTGATATCGTCTCCGTTGGTGAACTGGAGCGGGTGCTAAAAGCCGGTGGTGATCCGGGTAAAGTGGTGTTTTCCGGCGTAGGTAAAACGGCCGTGGAAATGCGTCGTGCACTGGAAGTGGGTATTTACTGCTTCAACGTGGAATCGACCCCGGAACTGGATCGCTTGAACCAGGTGGCAAAAGAAATGGGGCAACGCGCGCCCGTTTCCATTCGGGTAAATCCGGATGTAGATGCCAGGACCCACCCCTATATATCCACCGGATTAAAGCAAAACAAATTTGGTATTGATATAGCCAGCGCGCTTTCCATTTACGAGCACGCCCATGGGCTGGAGCACCTCAATGTCGTGGGTGTGGACTGTCACATCGGTTCGCAGCTGAGCGAAGTGGATCCTTTTGTGGATTCGTTAAAGCGCCTGATGGCACTGATCGAGCAATTAAACGCCAGGGGTATTAATTTGCACCATGTTGATGTGGGCGGTGGCCTGGGTATTACCTATCAGGATGAAACACCGCCCAGTCCACAGGATTATGCGACCGCCATACTCAATGAGTTAAAAGACCAGGGATTGAAAATTATTCTGGAACCCGGTCGCGCCATCGCCGGTAATGCGGGCGTGTTGTTAACCGAAGTGCAATATATTAAACCCGGCACAGAAAAAAACTTTGCCATCGTCGATGCAGCGATGAATGATTTGTTGCGACCCGCGCTGTACCAGGCATGGCAGGCTATTGTGCCTGTGGAACCACGGGATAATGCGCCATCCATGACCTATGATGTGGTGGGCCCTGTTTGTGAGACCGGTGATTTTCTGGGTAAAGATCGCGCACTGGCGATAGAGCCCGGTGATTTACTGGCGGTACGCTCCGCCGGCGCCTATGGTTTTACCATGAGTTCCAACTATAATACCCGGCCGCGCGCGGCAGAGGTAATGGTGGATGGTGATCAGTATCATGTTGTTCGGCAGCGGGAATCCTTTGATGATCTGGTAAAAGGTGAATCCTTATTACCTGAAGATTAATTATGAAAATTCCTTTCCCAACTGACATGTGGGATTAGGATGGAATCAAAATCAATTCCGGCCTCCCCCTTTTTAAAGAGGGGTTGAGGAGGATTTGATATAATATAAATATATACGAAGTAACGAGAGTATAACCATGACCATGGAACGACAACCAGAACCCGACCTGATGAATGGTGAAGAACAGGCGCTGGCCTATGCAGAGGCAGACTTTGCCGAACCTCATGAAAACTTTATCGAGCTGTTTAAACAAAGTTTTCCCAATCAGGATATTGTGGGTGATGTGCTGGATCTCGGTTGTGGACCAGGCGACGTGATCATTCGTTTCGCCAAACACTTTCCTCAAGCGCAGTTACTGGCCGTTGATGGCGCTGAAGCTATGCTTGCGCTGGGGCAAAAGGCCATTGACACGGCAGGATTAAGCAAGCAAATAACCTTGCAAAAAGCTTATTTACCCACAGATGCGTTACCCGAGAAAAACTATCAGGCCATTATCAGTAACAGCCTGTTACATCATTTGAATGATCCACAGGTAATTTGGCAAACCATTAAGAAATACGCCAGGCAGGGTACACGAGTATTTATTATGGATTTAATGCGCCCCCGTTCTGAAAGCGCTGCAAAAGAACTGGTTGATGAGTATGCCAGTGCCGAGCCTGAAATTTTGCAACATGATTTTTATCACTCACTCCTGGCGGCATATACCGTCGGTGAGGTGGAAGAGCAACTTGAACGGGAAGCCTTGCTGGAATTTGTCGTCAAACCGGTGAGCGATCGCCACCTGGTTGTGACAGGCGTTTGCTAAGGCAAGTGTGCTAACAAATACAACGAGTGTGTAACCACTATTTCTCTTTAATGGGTAATCCTTTCTCGGTCCATTCGTCAATACCACCCCTGAACCAGAAAATATTGACATAACCATAGCTCACGGCTTTTTTGACTGATTTCATACTGTGTGGGCAGCTCAATCCATCACAATAAAATACCAGGGGGGTTAACTTGTCAGGCGCCAGGTTGGACAGTGTGCCAGGTGATGTTTTGGTGTTGGGCAATGATTTCGATCCCTGAATAGTGCCTTCCTTAAATCGTGAAACCTGGCGGGTATCGATTAACACCAGGTTGTCCATTTGATCTATCAGGTCGACGAGTTCTTCAGCGGTGATGGGCGTAGCGCCATCGAGCACAACCGGTACTTCCCAGTTTTCAGCGAGAACGGGAACGCTGGCGAAAGAACTCAAACTTAAAATTGCTAACAGGGATAATATCTGTCTCATCATTGATGCCTCTAGTGCCCCCTCATGCACACGGTATCTGGCATCCCTGGCCAAACATGCTTTTTATTTTTTTAGCACCGCGCCGACTTGTCCTGATGCAAGTTTTAGACAAGAACACTCGTTGTTTGTTGAGTGTAGGCCATAAATGTCCATTTTTTTAGTATGGATAATGAGTTACAACGTATCCGCAGGCGTTTAGTTGACGAATCAATAGGCAGGTCAGGGGCGGGTTCTTGATAAAGCGGTGGATTAGCTGTGGATAACTTGTGAACGCCAAACACAATATATTGTGTTTTGCATATTTTTTATTCTTATCGACTTAGATGCGTGAAATTATTGACATTTTTAAGATTGCCTCATAAGTCAATGATTTTAATAAACATAAAATATTACCAAAATATGAAAATCGATATTGACAGTGCGGCCATTGGTGCCTATGCTTTACCCCGCAACACAACATATTGTGTTTCAATTCCGTGGAAGCAGGATTAAGAGTGATTTTTATGTAGTTGTATTCACGGAATTTTTATTCCGAATTGTTATCACATCGCGTGATATCAGGTTAAAACAAAAATACGGGGAGAAATAAGGAATTATGAAAGCCGCGTCATCCTTGGAGGCCCTCCACACCAGTGTCGAAGAAATTCCGTTTCAGCCAGCATCTACCGATATCTGGGATAAAAAATACCGCCTTAAGAAAAAAGAAGGAGAGGTAATAGACCAAACTATTGATGAAACCTATCAGCGAGTCGCCAAATCGCTGTCAGAAGTCGAAGAGACTGACGCCAAAAAAGCAGAATGGCGTGACAAATTTTTATGGGCATTGCGCCATGGTGCCATACCGGCAGGCCGCATTATTTCCAATGCGGGTGCGCAGGCTTATAAACCAGCCACATCCACCATCAACTGTACCGTATCCGGCACAGTGACTGATTCCATGGATGACATTCTAAATAAAGTTCATGAAGCCGGTTTAACCTTAAAAGCAGGTTGCGGTATCGGGTATGAATTTTCTACCTTACGACCACAAGGTGCATTTGTAGCAGGTGCTGGTGCCTACACATCAGGCCCACTGTCCTTCATGGATATCTACGACAAGATGTGTTTTACCGTTTCCTCAGCGGGCGGACGCCGCGGCGCACAAATGGCGACCTTCGATGTGGGTCATCCCGATGTGCTGGAGTTTATTAAGGCCAAGCGTGAAGACGGTCGCTTGCGTCAGTTCAACCTTTCTTTGCTCATTACCCAGGAATTCATTCAGGCTGTTAAAGATGGTGGCCTCTGGAAACTGGCTTTTCCATTAACCCAAAAAGAAGTGGATGCAGACAACATTGATGTGTTTGATCCCGAAAAAGTAGTGTGGAGAGAGTGGCCAGTTAAAGACAAGTACATCAGCAATGAAGAAGGATTGATTGCCTGCAAGATTTATAAAACCATCAAGGCGCGCCGTTTATGGGATGTGATCATGAGCTCCACTTACGATTACGCCGAGCCGGGTTTTATTCTCATCGATAAAGTAAACGAAATGAACAACAACTGGTTCACGGAAAATGTCCGTGCAACCAATCCTTGTGTTACAGCAGATACCTGGGTGCAGACAGCGAATGGTCCTTTTCAGGTTTCTGATTTGATTGGCACACCTTTTAATGCACTGATTGATGGGCAGCTTCATGCTTCTGGCGAAAAGGGTTTCTTTAAAACAGCCACTAAGCCAGTGGTTCGTTTACAAACAGCGGAAGGATATCAGCTTCGTTTAACGGATGATCATCGTGTTCGCCGAGTTTCTAGTTTTACACGTCACACCACGGAAACAGAATGGTGTGAGGCCGGAAAACTAAAAGCGGGTGATCGTGTATTGCTAAACGACCATCGTAAAGCAGCCGCCTGGCAGGGTTTATATAATTATGAGCAAGGCTATTTGTTGGGGCTGTTAGTTGGTGACGGTACCTTGAAATCAGATACGGCGGTATTGTCTGCCTGGAAACCGGCCGCTGTTGTAAATGGGTCATTCACAGTGGTTGATTCAGGCGTCAATGCAGTGATGGAAGAAGCGTCAGATTGTGCAGAGCACTTTGCGCATCGTTCGGATTTTAATGGCTGGACGGAAATTAAGGGCCGTAATGAACATCGGATGAAGTTATCTGCACTGCGAGATTTCGCTTTTGAATTGGGTATGGCGCCAGGTAATAAAGAAATCACACCGAAGCTTGAGCAGTCGTCCAGTGATTTTTATCGTG
>NZ_CDLKIE010000509.1:0-5584 GCF_975902315.1 Kaarinaea lacus
CATGGGTCGGTACGGATAGCGTGCGCATGATCGAGATAATCATCAAGCTGCGTTCGATTCGGCGCCCAATGTCAAGGAATCGCCAGCCCTGTTCACGGGTCATGCTTTCGCTGGTCAATCCAGATAGCGCCACCAGTGAAGTGATAATCTGGTCCAGCATGTCCTGCAGCTCGATCAGGCTGATATTGTTTCTCACTGAACGCTCCAGCCATTCTTCGGTAATGTCGTCCATCACTCGCCAGGTATCCGTCGACCAGCGGTCGCGCACACCATAGGCAGCCTGGATCAGTGTAGTAATAGTATTGGATAGGCCTCCGGTGCGTTTGGAGTCCAGTGTAATGGCCAGTAATTCTTCATTGGGATTGGCCAATAATTCTTCGTTTTCTTCAGCAACAAAACCAGGATAGGTGGTGGTGATATGCGTTAAAGAACGCAGTAAATTGCGTACACTGACCGATTCATTACCATCAGTCTGTTTTTCTGACTGCAACAGTTTCTGAACAACGATCCGCAAGTAACGCGCGCTGTCTTCGGCACGTTCCGCATAACGTCCAACCCAGTACAGGTTGTCTGCGGTACGGGAAGGAATATTGGAAATGCTGGCAGACGTAATCTGATCGGGTGACGGTTGCAGCCAGAGACTGACCTGCTTTTCGGGTTCTGAAGCCAGTACCCAGGTATCCTTACTGATACCACCGGCCTGGTTGGAGACGATATACTTGTCTTTTTCTACCGCGACACGGGTTAGTCCACCGGGCATCACCAGGTAATCATTCTCCCGGGCCACCATAAAGCTGCGAATAATAGACTGCCGAGGTTCCAGTGTGCCGTTGATCAGTGATGGTGTGGAGGAAAAACTTACGCGTTGTTGTCCTACATAATTGTCGGGCCTGGACAGTATACGGGCTTTTAAATTAGCCAGTTCTTTTTTACTGAGTAACGGTCCGAACATTGGCCGTGACGAAGGATGTCGGTAGAGTGGTTTAATCACCAGTTTATCGAGGTTTGCCAGGACATGATCTCGTTCTTTTTTCTGTCCGCACCACCAGGTCGCAACCGATGGCAGTCTTAATTCCTGTCCCAGAAAATGTTGCGCGATCTTGGGTAAGAAGGGTATTAATCCCGGATTTTCCAGGATGCTACTACCCAGGGGATTCGCGATAGCAACGTTGCCGCGACGTGCAACTTCCAGCAGGCCCGGTACACCCAGCATGGAATCAGCGCGTAACTCCAGTGGATCACAGTAGCTGGCATCCACCCGGCGCAGGATAACATCAACGGGGTCCAGGCCACCCAGTGATCTTACCCAGACTTTGCCATCGCGTACCGAGAGATCATCCCCCTGTACCAGTGTATAACCCAGGTAAGCCGCCAGATAGGCGTGTTCAAAATAAGTTTCGTTGCGCGGCCCCGGTGTCATTACCACTATATTGAGGTCATCTTTTTGTTGCGGTGCAATTGATGCAAGACTACTGCGCAAGGAATGGAAAAACATTGCCAGGCGATGCACGTTACAGTCGCGGAATAAGCTGGGCAAGATACGTGTCATGGCCATGCGGTTTTCCAGTGCATAGCCGGCCCCGGAAGGTGCCTGGCTGCGATCCCCCACTATCCACATCTGGTTGTCCGGACCACGCGCCATGTCAGCAGCATATACAATTAACTGGTGTTCGCCCGGCAGCGTGACCTGATCACAGGGTCTTAAAAATCCGTTATGACTATATATAAGTTCAAGGGGTAATATGCCTTTCTTGATCAGTTGCCGAGGCCCATAAATGTCTTTTAGAAGCAGGTTCATTAACTCGGCGCGTTGCACCAGGCCCTGTTCGATGCTGGACCATTCTTCGCTGCTGATTAAAAAGGGGATTGGATCCAGTTCCCAGGGACGGTTCAATCCATTGGGATCGCCATAGACATTATAGGTAACACCATTTTCCCGCAGGATGCGTTGCGCCTCGCCGCGGCGGCGATGCATTTCATCCAGTCCCAGACTTTGTAGTGACTCAATAAAATATTGCCAGTGCGGATGAGGCTTGTTTTCCGCCGACCACATCTCGTCATAGGCATCAGCGGGGGTCTGATACCACAAGGTGTTTGCGGTGGGATTTTCGTCAACGAGTTTCATTGGCACGTATTTAATTCTGTTTCTTATTATCCTACAGGCTTTCCACTATCAGGTTAATGAAAATCTAAACTGAAATAATCGCCGTGGTAGTGCGAATTACACACATTTCCTTTAACTATCAAAGCATTATTTGAGCCAGTTTGGTGGCGATACGGTTTAACCGTTGGACTGGCGGCGTAAGTCCAAAGTATACGGATATTCCTGATTGATCTCTTCTGCGGGAGGTGACATGGGGCCGGGAGGATGACCTTCTGGATAAAATTTACCCATTGAAGCAGTGTCCGGCGGCACCTGTAATACCCCCGGTGTATGGCCGAATCCCCAGAAACGGCTGATGCGGCGGGTTTCTGCTTCGTAGGCGTTGACGGGGAATGCTTCGTAATGCCGGCCACCGGGATGGGCAACATGATACTGGCAACCTCCAATGGATCGGCCATTCCAGGTATCGATGATATCCATCACCAGGGGTGAGTGTATGCCAATGGTGGGATGTAGTGCCGATGGCGGCTGCCAGGCACGATATCGTATACCCGCTACATATTCACCATGAGTACCTGTATTGTGTAATGGTACACGGCGGCCATTGCATACGACGACATAACGCGAATCCGTTAAGCCATTGACCTTGACCTGCAAGCGTTCCACGGATGAATCCACGAAACGAGCAGTGCCCAGGTTGCTGACTTCTTCACCCAGCACATTCCATGGTTCAATAGCGACCTGTAGTTCAATTTTAATATCCTTAATGTGCACGGTTCCGCAATGGGGGAAACGAAACTCCAGGAACGGCGCCAGCCATTCCAGTTTGAACGGATACCCGGCACGTTGCATGTCTTCAACCACGTCTTTAATATCCGACCAGACATAATGGGGCAGCATGAAGCGATCGTGCAGTTCGGTGCCCCAACGTACTAGCTTGTGTTTGTAGGGTTGCTTCCAGAAGCGGGCCATTAAAATGCGCAGCAATAACATTTGTACCAGGCTCATTTGTGCATGGGGTGGCATTTCAAAAGCACGAAATTCCACAATACCCAAACGACCTGTCGTCGAAGCGGGTGAATAAAGTTTATCAATACAAAATTCGGCACGATGCGTATTCCCGGTGAGATCAACCAGCAGATTTCTTAGTAAACGATCCACTAACCACGGTTCGGGAACTTCACCTTCCGGCATTTGCTGAAAGGCGATTTCCAGCTCATAAAGACTGTCGTCCTTGGCTTCATCTACGCGAGGTGCCTGGCTGGTAGGGCCGATGAATAAACCGGAAAACATATAAGATAGCCCTGGATGGTGCTGCCAGTAGGTGACCAGGCTTTGTAGCAGGTCAGGGCGACGCAGAATGGGACTGTCCGCTGGTTTTAGACCACCGATGGTGACATGGTTGCCGCCGCCGGTGCCGGTGTGACGACCGTCGAGCATAAATTTTTCTGTGGCCAGCCTGGCCTGGCGTGCCTGTTCATACAGGATAAACGTATTGTCTGACAGCTCCTGCCAGCTGTGAGCGGGATGAATGTTCACTTCGATAACACCAGGATCCGGCGTCACTGAAAACATATTCACGCGATAATCTTTGGGGGGCGGGTAGCCTTCGATGCGCACGGGAATGTTAAGTGATTCGGCAACCGATTCGATGCTGGCCACCAGGTCGAGGTAATGTTCCAGGTGCGTTAATGGTGGCATGAATATATAAAGTTGCCTGTCGCGCAGTTCTATGCAGAGCGCTGTGTGAATAATCTTTTTCGGATGTTCGCTGTCGGCGCTGTCCTGCTCGACGATTTCTTCCGGCGCGGGAAAGCTTCCGTTGACATGACTGAAACGCCGGGCTACTTCACCGTAGTAATCTCCCAGTGCAGGTAATGGTTGGAACAGGCTTTGTTCGTGTTGTTGTTCTTTATCTTTTTCCCAGGGCAGGGCTTCCAGTGGCAAACGCAAGCCCATCGGTGAGTCACCGGGAATTAAGTACATATGTTTGCGGCGAAAAGTCCACTGGCTACTTTGCCATTGTTTGCTTTTTTCATTCCATTGCACTGGCAGGGCAAAGCCTTTGGCTTCATCAATACCGGCTTCCAGTTTTTCCAGTAGCTTGCGACGTTCGTCCGTTTTCTTTAATTTATGCTTTAAAGGATCGAGGTTATCCGGCAGGCTGCCTTCTTTCCACAAATAGTAAACGGCATCTTCATAACCGGGCACGAGAAAACGTGTCGACAGGCCCACCGCCTGCGCGAGCTTTTTAGCAAATTTTTCAGTGTCTTCAATGGTGAAAGCGCTGGTGTCGTCATCTTTCAGCACTAACTTGTTATTTTGCCAGATCGGCTTGCCATCCTTGCGCCAGTAATAATTCAAAGCCCAACGCGGCAGCGGCTCGCCCGGATACCACTTACCCTGACCATAATGCAGTAAACCACCGGCACCATACTGGTGGCTTAAGCGTTCAAATAAATCATGAGCCCGTTCCAGTTTGTGTTTGCCCAATGCGGCGGTATTCCATTGTGCGGATTCCATATCATCAATGGACACAAAGGTTGGTTCGCCGCCCATGGTTAAGCGAACATCGCCATTTTCCAGCTCTTCATCTACTGACTGACCCAGAGCATTAATGGATGCCCATTGTTCGGTGGTATATGGTTTGGTAACACGAGGGTCTTCATGGATGCGTTGTACTTCGTTGTGAAAATAAAATTCCGTTTCACATTTGTCGGTACGACCGGTAACTGGCGCGGCACTGACCGGGTCTGGCGTGCAGGCCAGTGGAATGTGACCTTCACCCGCAAACAATCCTGAAGTGGGATCAAGGCCGGCCCAGCCTGCACCTGGTATATAAACTTCGCACCAGGCATGCAAGTCGGTAAAATCTTTTTCCGGACCGGATGGTCCATCCAGGGATTTCTGGTCGGCCGTCAACTGGATCAGGTAGCCCGAAACAAAGCGAGCCGCCAGGCCTAAATGACGTAATATCTGTACCAACAACCAGCCGCTGTCGCGACAGGAACCACTGGCGGTTCCAAGTGTTTCTTCACAGCTTTGAATACCGGGCTCCATACGTATCCGGTAAGAGATGTGTTTTTGTAATTGCTGGTTAAGATCAACAAGGAAATCGATAATGGGTTTCTCACTGCGATCTATTTGTCCTACCCAGTCCCGTAATTGCGGGCCGGATTCTTTCAGTTCCATGTAAGGTATCAGTTCTTTTTTTAACTGATCATCATACTTAAAGGGGAAATCCTTGGCGTATTCTTCAACAAAAAAATCAAAGGGATTGATCACGGTCATATCGGCAATCAAATCAACTTCGACGTTGAGTTTTTTAACTTTCTCCGGAAAAACGACACGCGCCAGAAAATTACCAAAAGGATCCTGTTGCCAGTTAATAAAGTGATTAGCAGGCTCGATTTTTAATGAATAACTTTCAATGGGTGTGCGGCTATGTACCGCGGGACGCAGGCGGAATACGTGGGGTGA
>NZ_CDLKIE010000510.1:0-2710 GCF_975902315.1 Kaarinaea lacus
ATCTAAATTAACGAATATAAAAAAGGCTGCCGGGTGGCAGCCTGTCAACCAAATGTTGCTGAGGGAGGGTTGTAAAAAGTATATTCTGGTTCGTTATCTAACTCTTTGCGCTTTCTGAGGTCACCGCATCGTCAACCATTTTTTTCAATTCACCGCGCTGATACAACTCCAGGGTGATATCACAGCCACCAACCAGTTCACCATTAATGTAGAGTTGTGGAAATGTCGGCCAATCAGCATAGCGTGGTAAATTTTCAAAGATTTCCATGTCTGCCAGCACATTCACATAAGCGAACTCCTGTCCACAGGCTTTCAGTGCTTCAGCGGCTCGACTGGAAAAACCGCATTGAGGAATACTGGGCGTACCTTTCATAAAAATCACCACAGGATTCTCTTTCACTTGCTGATTAATTCGTTCCAAAACGTCCATTGATCTTTAACCTCTTCTTTCGTGTGGTTATTAAGCAATAACCATTCATTTTACGTTGGATAGTTGAGTAGTCTACCAGAAATAACCTAGCAAACAAGTCGGATTTTAACTGCGCCTGCTGAATATCTCGTATGCAGGGGAATTTATTCAATAGCTCTCCAGAATTTAGGGCAAATTAAGTTGTAACCAATATTCCAGGAGGGATAGGTGCCACAATTTACTACCCTGAATGCGGGTAAAATGCTGCTCCGGTTCTGCCAGCAGTTTTTCGACATAATCTCTGTTGTATAAACCGCGATGTCGACAGGCCTCGGAATCCAGAATATCCTGCATAAAATTATAAAACTTACCGCGCACATATTTGAGCGCCGGCATTGGAAAGTAACCCTTGGGTCGATCGATCACAGCATCAGGCAATAAACCGCGGGATATTTGTTTTAGTACATACTTGCCGTTTTCTTTTAATTTTAGTTCCGGTGGCATTTGCGCCGCCAACTCTACCAGCTCATGATCCAGAAAGGGCACCCTGGCTTCCAGTCCCCAGGCCATGGTCATGTTGTCAACGCGCTTTACTGGATCGTCGACTATCAAGGTGGTGACATCCAGGTTGAATACACGATCTAAAAAAGTGTCTGCTTTCATATCGGCAAAGCGTCGCGATACGTATTGTGAGGTATAGTCTTCACCCTGGTATTCACTACCAACAGTTTCCAGGTATTCATTGTGATCGCGATCAAAATAGTTTTGTGCAAAGCGATCCAGATCAGCGCCTTCTGCCTGCTCCATTAATGGGTACCAGAAATAACCACCAAACACTTCATCCGCACCCTGACCGCTTTGCACCACTTTTATTTGTTTGGATACCTGCTCGGACAATAAATAAAATGCTACCGCATCCTGACCAAACATGGGTTCCGCCATATTGTGCACGGCCTCTGGCAATCTTTTCAGCACATCGGTATTAGGAATATGAATTTTATGATGTTGAGTATTAAATTTTTCCACAACCTGGTCGGAAAATTCAAACTCACTTCCCTTTTCCTCGCCGATGTCTTCAAAACCAATGGAAAAAGTCCGCAGATCTTTTACCCCGGCTTCGGCAAGTAAACCCACCAGTAAACTGGAATCCAGCCCACCCGATAACAGGACGCCGACGGGCACATCGGCAATCTCTTTGCGTTTCTCAACTGCCAGCTTTAACTTTTCGTGGATTGCATCAATCCATTCCTGTTCCGTTAGCGTTTGCTCAGAACGGGTAGAGCGCAATTCCCAATAACTTCGTGATACCGATTCTCCATTGGGTTTCACTGTCAAAGTTTTACCGGGTACCAGCTTGCGAATACCTTTCAATATTGTGCGCGGCGCTGGTATCACTGCATGTAAAGTAAATTGATGATGCAATGCAATAGCATCAATTTCCGTATCAACATCACCAGCAGCCAATAAAGCCTGGGTATTGGAAGCAAAACGAAACCAGGTGTTGGTTTGACTATAGTAAAGCGGTTTTATACCCAAACGGTCCCGCGCCAGGAACAATTGTTGCTGCTTTCGATCCCAGATAGCGAACGCAAACATGCCGTGCAAACGTTCAACGCAACGCTCGCCCCATTCCGCGTAAGCTTTAATAATGACCTCGGTATCACCATGGGAAAAAAATGAATAGCCTTTGGCGATAAGCTCTTTACGAAGTTGTGGATAATTGTAGATTGTGCCGTTAAACACAATACTCAATCCCAGTTCAGTATCGACCATCGGTTGATTGGCATGCTCTGACAGGTCAATAATTGAAAGCCGGCGATGACCCAATGCCAGCACGCCATTCTGATAGTCGCCGGCATTATCAGGACCACGACGTGCCAGTTTATCCATCATTCGATGAATGGTATCGAGTCGGGATGACTCGTTATCGAAACGCAATTCGCCACATATACCGCACATTGTCAGAGTCTCATCTAATTACTTTTATTGGGTGTATTATTGATTATTTTTCCTTGCCCCAGCCACCACCCCCTGGTGTACTGATGGTCAGCCGATCTTTGGCTTTTACCTGCAAAGTTTGTTTGGCTTCCAGCACCTCTTCATTGAGCTGGTTAACACCTTCTTTTGCTGCATCGCCACCATTTAAACCCCAGGGCGGATTGTTTCGGCGTTCAGTCAGCAAGGTCACCGTTGCCGGCTCAAGAAATTCAAATTCACGAACAATTCCATCTCCGCCTTTATGCAGTCCTTTGCCGCCTGAGTCATCACGCAGCGCGTACTGCGTAATACGCATTGGGTATG
>NZ_CDLKIE010000511.1:0-3639 GCF_975902315.1 Kaarinaea lacus
GACATAGTGCTTTTTGTTGCCGAGTATTCAATAAACTCCTCCGCACTATCGATGCGTGACTTAAAGTAATTATATTTTTTCATAATATGAGCTCTGGCATCTGGTCCGTTATGTGTAGACCCATTACGAATAAACGTGCATTGTGAATTTTCAACAAAGTTTAACAGGTGTTGAATTTCAGCCTCTTTATTTGCGTATGCGTAACTCGTGCTTAAACCGAATAATCCAACGAAAAGCACTAATATCAAATTCAATTTCTTCATTCTACTATCCTCGCCAGGCGTGCATCGCTCACTTTAAAAGTGACTGTTATTGGGTTGTGGTCAGATGATGTAACATGATGGGTTTGGTGAGTAACAGCCGTTAGCCCACGGAAAAACACATGATCAATCGCATTGCCGAATACAATGGTTCGGTTGTGATTATTATAAGGTAGTTGCTCCAGGGATAATCGCTTCATCATGTCCAGCAAAACTTGTGTTCGTTTATCGCTCCAGTTATTAAAATCACCTGCTAGCACTATTGGACCATCATGCGCCGATAAAATTTCCTCGACTGCCATCATTTGTGACGCATACGATTCCAGTCCCAGGGTAAAGTTAATGCCATGAATGTTCGCCACTAGCAATTGCCGGGACATACCTGCTATCGGATAACGACTGATCAATGCTGTTTTAGGTACACGGATAATCGGCTCCTTTGTGCGCAGCGCGCAATGATAACCCGATCCAATCCGGGATGCCGTCATTACTCCAGTTTCGAGGTCATCGTAGTAAAAAGCAGTATTTAAATGCCAGTTCAGTTCACGATCTTTCAATGCACTTTTAAGTTCATCGCTAAGTAGTGCTTCCTGCAATAATACAATGTCCTGCTGTTGGCTAAAGTTGATAAAGTCTTCTCTCCATGTTTCCCGGCTACCTTTGTAAATGTTCCAGTTTAGTATGGAAAATCCTGATGGATTCAGCACGTGTGTCGAATGGTTTATCGATTGATTAACATGCTGCATCGAGAAAGTTTTACAGGATCCGGAAAGGGTGCTGGTATCACCATCTCGTGACTGGCTGACTAACTGAGTTTGCTCCGGGATAGTTACACAGCCGGTAATCAGTATTGATAGTGCGAGCCCAGACAAGGCTATACGCAATGTTTTTATCATATTTCAAAAATTCTTATACTGTTTTCGGTATAAATGTTTAGAATAACAACAATTTAGTTTAATAATTATATCAAGCACTCTTCAGGCCAGGTTATCCATTTATGCCAAACATTGGTCCTTTAAGGTCGTCAGTAGAATTACAGGGTAATTTCGTAACTCACTGAATATCACTATGAATAAACTCATAGTAAACGCTTTTTAAGTCATTCCGCATTGAGGTATGTTAAAGAAGACAATTAAGAGAACTCTGTTCTTGTTGGCCAGTTTTTATGCCGGCCTGATCTTTGCTGATTCCGAGGTGACACGTATACCCATACTGGATGCCCCGGAAGGTACCGTTGGACTGGGATTTGGTATTCGTCTGGAGAATACGCCATACGTCAAGGATAGCGACGCTTCTTTACAGGATGAAATCGAAGCTGACTGGGTTCCCATGTTTTTATACGAGGGTCGATTCCTGTTTGCCCACGGTACTTCGTTGGGGGTACATCTTTATCGTAACGATTTTTTCAGCGCTGACATCCTGGCGCGCTATCGTTTTGACCAGCTGGATCCTGGATCCAGCACTTACCTTGAAGGATTGGAGAAGCGTGAGCAAACCGTCGATGCTGGTTTGTCATTTACTCTCAAAGGCGCGTTTGGTTCTTTGAAACTGGAATGGGTGACTGATACCCTTAATAAGCACAATGGTGAAGAGGTAGATTTAACCTATCGTTACCGAATTGATGAGAGGCGGTGGATGTATTCACCGTTTCTTAGTTTTATCTACCAGGATGAGCAACTCAGTAATTACTATTATGGCGTGAGTGAGGCGGAGGCGGTGCCTGGTCGTCCAGCCTACTTGCCAGGTTCAGCGACATTTTTTCGTATGGGATTGAATACGTCCTATAAACTGACAACACGCTGGCTCGTGTATGCCAATGTTGCGTTTGAAAGTCTGGATATAGCGCAAAGAAACAGCCCAATCGTTGACAAAGATTTTCTTGCGTCTGCTTTTGTCGGTGCCAGTTACCTGTTCGGTGATATATATGAAGCGGATGTCGAGGATCGACGGCGCAGAAAAGAATGGAGCTGGCGCATCAACTATGGTTACAACGCCAAGGAAAACTTTAATAATATTATTCGCGGCAACTTGAGCGCTGATAATGAGGTCGATACCGAGATCTTTGGTTTGACCTTTGGCAAGCTAATTGTTGGCGGGCCACGAATTGATATTTATGGCCGGTTTGCATTGTTCAGGCGACTGGAAGAGCCCTTTCAGGATAATTTCTGGGAATACGCCTTATATGTTATGGCAATGGGTAAAGGCTATATGCCATGGTCCAGGGAATCGGCTTTTCGATGGGGATTTGGGTATGGGCTGGATTACGCAGACAGTGTGCCCTACACCGAACAAAAAGAGCAGGCAGAAAAAAACCGCGATACGTCACAGTTGCTCAACTACTTTGAAATGCAGGTGGATTTCCCGGTTAACAATATTGTTAAAACTAAAACTTTTAATAATTGTTTTGTGGGTATGACGGTGGTGCATCGCTCGGGTTTATTTGGAGCATCGGATCTTTTTAACAATGTGGTGGGAGGGTCCAACGCAATAACTTTTCATCTGGAGTGTCTGCGATGGGTCAAATAAAAACACTTCATATTCTCCTCATTTTGATAGCCAGTATGCTGGCTGCCTGTTCATCGCAACCGGTTAAAGTGCATGATTTATCTCAAACAGAAGTATCGAAAGCACATGAAGCCATTTCATTTTTTAAGCAAAAAGAAAAATTAGCTCCCTTTTTTAAAAACGCTGTTGCTTATGCTGTTTATCCAGATGCGGGCCGAGCGGGGCTTGGTTTTGGTGCAGCATATGCCAGCGGTTTAGTGTTTCAGGATAAAAAGATTATTGGTACTACCGTCATGACACAGGTTAATGTTGGTTTTAATATGGGTGGGCAATGGTATCGCCAGATCGTGTTTTTCAGGACACCAGAAGTGCTGGATCATTTTAAAAACTGTAACCTGGAAATGGGAGGACAGGCCAATGCTGCATTGATTACCCTGGGTGGTGGAGCAACACCAGGGTTCCTCAACGATGTAGCGATATTTACCGAGTTGCGTGGTGGATTATTGATTGAGGTTTCTATTGGTGGGCACTATTATAGTTTTTCGCCAGTAATAAGCGCCGACGAAACAGTTTCATCCGTTTCAAATAACGTCGAAAAATCATCAAATGAAAACTAAAGTTAAAAAACAACCAAATCCGGGAGCCCTTATTGTACTGGCTATCATCGGTATTGTTACTATCTTTGCAATCAAGTCCTATATCTCAGCCCCTCCGTCTGAAGATGAACAATCCGGTGACGATACAACAAAAACATCTATCGTATCGGAGATGGTCAAATTAGATGCGCTACGGGAGCCGGAGTACGTGGGCCGTGAACAATGCCAATCCTGTCATGAGCAGCAGTACCAGGCGTGGCAGGGGTCGCACCATGATC
>NZ_CDLKIE010000512.1:0-7002 GCF_975902315.1 Kaarinaea lacus
CTAAGAACCAGCTTCAGACACAGGAACGTGAAAACATTATCAACGCCCTCCGTCACTCAAAAGGAAAAGTTTTTGGCGCTGACGGCGCCGCAGAAATGCTGGGAATGAAACCTACAACTTTGGCTTCAAAAATTAAAAGATACAAACTGGATAAAAGCCAGTTTATGTAAATAAACGCGAGCAAGATGAACTAACTAATTTTAACCAGCCTATAGAGACTATCGTGAATATTGCCCGTAGATTCGTGGATCTCAATTCTGCCACCTAAAGCTAGCAGCTCCTCATTTATATTGCCCTGATAAATCATTTTCTGAAATTCATGATAGTCCGATTCAATTTCATCAATGAAAAACTGATGGAGACCGCTTAGTTTGAAAACAAGAATGTTGGCATCATGGTCGAATCTCATATCGCCGCAAAAGATTGAAAGACGTTTCAAAACGTTCTCATCGTGTCGCAATACAAGAGCAAAGAAGTTTAACAAAGCCTGTTGCATATTTTGAGGTAGTCTAAAGTCTATTACGATCTCAGAACTTTTTAGTGAACGATGGTTTATATAAATGTGATGCTCTTTTATAGACAATCCGTAAATCCCCTGGGCACACTCTATACCACCTGACCACCTTTAACAAAGGCGACTGATAAACATGTAAATGTAATGTCCCGAATAGATGAAAGACTTAAAATTATAAAGTAATACGCTTCAACGGTTTGTAAACCGTTTGAATTAAGTGTCCCAAATTTGTCCCAGGGTAACGCGGAGAAGGATTATAGAAGTTAATAGAAGTTGAGTAAGCTATTGAAAAATATGGGCGGAGAGGCAGAGATTCGAACCCTGGGAACCGCGAGGTTCAACGGTTTTCAAGCCGCATTAAGCCTCTTGATTTATAAATACTTTTTCCGCTAACCCTAATTCATTCATCATCTTATAACACAGGTGCTCACGTCCAATCACACCCTATACGATGCCAAGTGTCCCTGAATTGTCCCTGCTCCCAGAAACAAATCTGTTGCGCTTTGGCCATCGATGAACACATTACATGAAGTATTCTTTTATGCCAAGTTACGTTGGCAAATTTAGTCTACCTACGTTGGCTTTGAGTTACCGTTCCGGTTTGGGCTAAATTATGGACACTATCACATAATGCACTAATGAGCACTTAACGGAAGCGGAAGTTGAGGAAATTCAATTATACGGCGGTTGTGTGACTACAGCGGACAGTCATAATTATTAAACTGGGAAAGGTTCACTCTACCCCATTATTAATTGTATCTTTTATTGTGGTTGTCCCAAAAACAAAAACCCCGCGAATTATCGCGGGGTTTAAGTTAAAACATCAAACTTAAACTTGAGAACTATTAGGCTCTGATGTTTGCCGCCTGAGGACCTTTTGGTCCATCTTCGACATCATAAGTTACTTGTTGACCTTCGGCTAGAGATCGGAATCCCTCACTAGCAATTGCAGAGAAATGTGCAAATACATCTTTGCTACCATCGTCAGGTGTAATAAAGCCAAAGCCTTTAGAGTCGTTAAACCATTTTACGGTTCCTGTTGCCATTTTAGTTACCTCATATAATGTTGGAGAAAATTACTTTGCAAATACCATATTTTAAGACTTTAGCTGTGACAACCAGCTCGGTGCTGGCCGAATTCCGCCGACAGTAACACCTCGTGAATTCTCTATGGTCGGTGCAACATGCTCCTTAAGTTGGTCTTTTTCTTCAGCTGTTAAAATTCCCAGCTGATCAAGAATTGCTAATAGCACGACGGATCGCGCCCGGTTACCGCCATCGGCAATTTTCAACGCGATCCCCAGGCCTTTATCGGGAATGGCAGCGGTAAGCATACCTTCGGCACCGGTTTTCGCCAGTACTTTGCCCTGAGTGACTTCATTGAGTTCACTGACCATGGTGCCATGACCGGCAATATAGACAGGTTCGTTTTTAATCGCCGTGTGAAGTCGATAAATTGCTTGCGCACGTGTGCCCGATAAGTCCTCTGGATTCGCAAAGCGAGCCGTAGCATAGCCAAGCTGCCGAAGCGGCATGGTGGGTGCCGGCAATCCACAACCATCAATGCCTATTGGATATTTTTTAAGGTCAATACCCGCCAGGTCGGAAAGTATGTCGAGAGACAATTGCTGTAATGGGTGGTCGATAACGTGATAGTTTTCGATGGGTAACTTCAGGTGCAATGCCGTGGTTAAAAAACCGGTATGTTTACCAGAACAATTGTGATGAAGACGACAGCCTTGCTGTCCGGACGCCAGTAACTTGTGCGCACTTTCCGTGTGTTCCGGTAACACCGCGCCACAGGCCAGATGGTCTTCCGTTAAACCCAATCGATACAACCAGGATGCTACCAGCTTTTGGTGCATGGGTTCGCCTTGATGCGATGAGCAGGCAAGAGATAACTCAGAATCATTCAATGCGTAGTCATCGCTGGCGCCGGTTTCAACCAGCTGAATGGCCAGCATGGGTTTAAGTGTTGATCGAGGAAATACCAGGTTATCAATATCACCCCAGCTTTCGACAATGTTCCCTTTGTAGTCACACACGACAGCGGCTCCGAAGTGCCGGCTTTCCACAGTTTCATTGCGTGTAACTTCGACTAGTAACTCATAAGACACGTGGTGATGTTTCCTTGTGGTTTGATATTGACCTGTAGGTATTTAGATATTGGGCGACAAAAACCGAACATGGGTTCACTGAATACCTGTTACCACGGCGTCATCCAGGTTTTGATCAGGGGAATCTTGCGAGGATGCATTCAACGTAGCTCTTGCCAGACCTCCAGCTAACAACAGTTCAATCACTTTATGGTAATTGAATTGGTGTGCAATTTCACAGGCTTGTGGAAAATAGCTGGAACCAAAGGTCATGCCGGGAACCAGGTTGGCTTCCATGAAGAAACAGTCACCATTGTTATTGGTTTTAATATCAATGCGCCCAAAGTCCCTGACGCCGAGGGAATTAAAGGCATCAATGGCCAATGCAATCACTCGACTTTTGACGTCTTCATCGATTATTTTGATAAGTTCTTCTGAATCATCTTTTTTAGCCTGCGCGCCCAGGATTCTGAGTCCGTTGGTGGACGCTGGTGGTATCACTTCAACGGCAGACACGATTAGGGTTTCATCCCGTGTTTTGAAGACCGCAACAGTAAATTCCCGACCATCGAGATATTCTTCGACCAATACTGGCTGACTAAATGTTTCGTATAGCGACGCTATTTTATTTTTGTACTGTGTAAAGTCAGTCACGAAGGATAAATCGTCAATGCCATTTCCATTGGCTGCATCCAGTGGTTTTAGAAACAGCGGGAATGGAAAAGGCAATTCATTTTCGTTTTCAAACTGGTCAGGGATGGCAATAAAATAATTGGCCGTTTTAATGCCTTTGTTGGCCAGATGCGTTTTGGCGAGTACCTTGTTGGAATCAAATTCCAGCACTTCTTTCGATGAGCCGGTGAAGTTAATCTCATTATCGGCGAAATAGTCCGATAGCCAAATGTCATCTTCATGCGCAACAGGGACGTACTTTACCGCCAGCATAACGAGATCCGGCTTTCTTTTAACGACATCATCTAATTCAGATTTTGTACGGCAGACACTCAGGCGGGCATCGTGGCCCATTGCCTGAATGGCACTTAAGACACTGTTGCACGCCAGGCGTGTTCCAAAGCCGCTTTCTTTTAATGATTCATTGGGAGTCGTAATAATTTCTATTTGCATTGAATTTCCCAGGTGCAATCTTTGCTTAAGATTGAATAAAAAGGTAAAAAAACTCCTGAGTTGTAATCAGGGGCTTATGACAAGTGGCAAGATTCAAAAAGAAAAACCAGCCTGCTCGCTATTCTAATATTGTAAAAACAAGGTGGTAAAAATAAGGTAGTGAAAACTAGGGATTTGTTACGATCGGCTAGTTGTTGATATCCGGGTAAACTTTCGATCATGTCTTTCGGTCACGTATAGTTAACCGAATTCAGTATGATCGTTTACGTGGAAGACCAGAGATTATCATATAAATGATCAGTATGATGTATATATCGGCCACATTCGGCAAAATGACAGGTATAAATAAAAAATAGAAAGTGAACGCCTGGTCGCCCAATACCGACCTTGGCGAATACCTACCTTAGAAATACAGGATTGGTAACTACTTGTGTTTGTTATCTTTTGTAGCTCAGTCGTTATCGACTTATCGCCATGTGTATGTATATATATAACTTGACTGTCTGAACAACTAGTGTAACCTGTTGCTATAGAATGTAAGGTATTATATTCAATACGATTAACACTACGATATTTCCTGAAAATTTTCGTCTTGTAAAATTGTATTTTTTCACATCTCTATTAAAGCCACCACTCTGAATAACGTTCGAATAACGTTACATCTGGTGCCACTTCCCGATTGTTTTTACCAGGAAATTACAATGCGTCCCCCACTGGAAACTATCAGACTCTTATCGAAATCGACCGATCTTGATCTTACCAAAAAACGAGATACCCTGGGTACGACACCGCGGACACTCATGGAAAATATCGACATCGGGCAACCGTATCAGGTGTTAGTCTATTGCGCTCAAACACCGGATGCACTTGAGAACACCCTGACTACGCTCAAGACTATCGCACTCGAACGAGAAGGACGTTTACTATTACTCTTTGGCTGCAGTGGAAACCGGAATCGTGAGATCCGAGCTAAAATGGGTGAAATTGCCAGCAAGATAGCTGACTTTGTTGTCATTACAGATGACAACCCATGCTCAGAATATACATGGGGAATCATCGAAGACATCCTGCAAGGATTCAATCAGCTCATGAAAAAATTTAGTGACTATATTGTCATTCAAGACAGAAAAAAAGCGATTCAATATATCATCAAACACGCTAAGCAGAATGACATCGTCATCCTGGCGGGCAAAGGCCATGAACCTTTTCAAATATTGAAATCCGAAACAATTCCAATTAAAGATCGGGAGGAAGCTATCAACGCTATTACAAACAGGCGTAGCCCTGACCTGATTTCAACTAGCTAATGCGGTTATTTCTTTTCGACGGGTTTGGTGTCTAGCCTGGCGAAGTTGACTGCGTCTTGCAGTTTATCGTAACGGTGTTCCTTGTAACTATAGATCGTAACTGTTTCGGCGGTTATTCCGTATTGCGCCATCAATACTTTATCATCTTTACTCATTATTATTTACCTCGAACAACTGTTACAGAAATAGACTGCACTCCAAGCTAGCAATCATCAAAATCTTTCGCGCTCAAAATATGCGTAAACCGGCGTCTATCGCCACTTTTGTAGATTTTCTCCGCAACTTCGATGATACGACTGCGTTCTGTATCAAACACAAATAGATACTCCGACTCAACGTTAACTACATTGGGACAGAGCTGCTTCAACGCATCAGCTTCCACAAAGAATGATATTTCGAAGGCACTGTCATAGCCCCAAAATTGAACGCGACTCCTGTTCACATCGTAACAACGGCTAGGATTGAAAAAACTTAACAACATTGAAATTACTCCAAAAGACCTTTATTGCCTTTGATAGTAGCCTTTCTGGCTACCTTCGCCGCTTTCTTTTCCTTTGGACTTAAAAGCGGCTTCTTTTTCGACTCTTTATTACCTTTTTGTTGCTTAGCCATGACACCTTCTCCTGATAATGGATGAAATTTTTTGTAAGAATCGTGCAAGTAAGAACTGTGTAAGAACCTCGCAAAAACCAGCCACTGATCCTGCCCAACGCTGGATAATTCTATTGCGTTACGAGTTTCCTGGATCAAAAGTTACCAGAGACGAAGGTTACATAATTCACAATACATTCAAAATGAAGGGGAAATGGTCCGTCCTTTGGGGGACCAGAGGGAGCCCTGTTGAAAGGCAAGCGAAATGCCGGTAGATTACTTTCAAAGTATAGCATAAAGCACTCGTAAAAATCGTAACACCGCCACAAAACAGGCGTTTAATTTGTAATATTACACTACTCGACTGTCGACTAATCGAGTGCTTTTGGGGATGGATCTATTAACCGTATCCTGAATTAGCAAATAAAGGTGATTGGAGCTATTGAAAACTAAACTGAATGAGTACATCAACACAAGAGAAAGTAAAGCCACGATGAGGCCGACGCAGCTTTCACTACAACTCTGTCACCCACACACCCACATCAAGATTTGCTCCCGGAATTCCCACAAAAGAGCCGGCTATTGGCGGTACGGATTCGGGCAACCTCGCCACTGCCACCGCAATGTGATTAATTCCTGCAATTTCACCTATGGTAGGATCAAATCCCTTCCAGCCTGCACCTGGCAGGTACACTTCGGCCCAGGCATGGGTCGCACCGTAATTGACTGTTGAGGGTGGCGCATGAAGGTAGCCGCTTACAAAACGCGAAGCAAGGCCCAGGCGACGTGCAGCTTCCATGAACAGATTCGCGAAGTCTCGGCAGGAACCGCTACCACGAGACAGTGTTTCGGCCGCGGATTGAACACCCGGTTCTTCGCGCAGCTGATACAACAGCGTTTGATGGATATGGACGCAAAGCCGCTGCAATAAGGCGTATGTTTGTATGCTTTCGCCTGACCACACATTTGTGATCCAGTCAGTCAATTGGCTGCCGGCTGTGGGTTCCGCCGCGTTCACATAGGGCGCCAGCACAATCCAGTCTTCGGGCGTATAAGCAAACGGGTAGTTTGTCGCGTAGTCGACTACCAGAAAATCAAGGGGGGCATCGTTGAATTGCTGAATAATAACTTCGCTTTCGATCACCAACTGATTGGCGGGTGAATCGAAGCTCGCAATCGCAACGCAGTTGTCTTCCACATCACGGTGCCAACGTAATGTGGCAGGAGGCGTCAGTGTAAGGCTAGAGGATTCAATACGCAGCTCATGGCCTTCTCTCGGCCGTAGGAGCAGTGTGTGAGGTTCAAGTGTTACTGTATCGGAAAAACTGTAATAAGTCCGATGAAATATTTTGTAGCGTTGCATTATCTA
>NZ_CDLKIE010000513.1:0-2559 GCF_975902315.1 Kaarinaea lacus
GAGAGGATTTTTTTAACCCCTCCTTTGTAAAGGAGGGTTGGGGAGGATTTTCTTTTTTGCCCCCTCCCTCGTAGAAGAGAGCTGGGCGAGCACAGGGAAGCGAGAGGTACGAGTCCAAGGATGGACGAGGTAGAGCGCTGTTTGGAACAAGCGCCGGGAGGATTTATTAATTATCAGGAAAACTAACTATCTAAGTGATGTGAGTGACGCACTTTATTAACGATGTCTCGGAATGACGTATTAATTTATTTCGCTTTTGCCGTCTGCTTGGCTTGCTGGGATTCTTCCAGGTATTGTTTTTTGTGTTCTTTGGCTATTTCCATTAATTCATCCCAGGTTTTAGACATGGATTCTGCCATATAGTCATTTTTATTGAGTTGGCCAAGTTCTTCGTGGAACGTGTCGAAGCGCATGACGCCTTCAGGTACGCCTTTGGGAAAGCTGGCTTCGGCGCCAAATAAAACATGTGGCTCTATATCTGTTTCATTTACCAGTTGTTTAATTTGTTGCACTATCAAACGCACGCGGTACAAAGGATTTTTGAATTTGTGTGATTTACTACTGACTACCTGTGCCCATTCTTCGATCTGCTCAGCACCGAATATATAACCTCCCATATGATGTACGTCCATGGCGATTATTTTGCCTTTCATTAATATCAGGTAATCGATAAACAGGTATCCGTACATGCCATCGGACAATATAAGGTCTTTGGCAAACGCTTCGCTTTGCTCTTTTATGATTTTCTTTATTCGTCGATCCTGAGCAGTGTTTCGTAAATAACGCACTATCCAAAGCACTATCGTCACCACGACAATTGCGGCAGCCAGTGCCGCGCCAAAGGTCATCATTTGCTGTTGTGTAAGATCAAATAATTCCATTGCTACTCATTACGGCCAATTGGGCCAATCCTTAATTGATAGTTGTTAGTAGCCATTTCCGGGATCAGTCGCGGCTAATATATGTACAGCCATTCAAATTAACTTGTTGTTTTTTCGATTAATTTCCATTATGGTGCTTGAGCTGCCACTATTATATACATGGCATCAATAGTCGGCCAAGTTGATTCTGTCACAAAACGAAAAACGAATTGATCGTATTATTGCTTATGCGTTGTTCATAGAACTGATATTTGGTAACTATTCGAGCAAATTAGGCTTTAATTTTGCACGTTAGAGTGTCGACATTACTAGGGCAGGCGTTAACATTGGATTCGCCGTAAAAATGGTTACACTTAACAATAATCTTTAGTAGAACCTCACAGACAACATCACGAGCCAGTAATCAAAGCAGAATGGAAGATCACATCCCCTTAATCATCGTAATTGCCACCATCGTCTTACTGTGGGTACTCGGTAAATATGTGTCCAGACAGGCTCAAGGTTTGACGATCGCACCACAGGCGGCGACCGCGATCCCGCAAAGTAAAATGTTTGCGGATGGTTTACACATCGAGGAAATGAGCAATGTGTTGATCAAGGAATTGCAGGATATTATTACTCGGCAGGATGAAAAAGAACTCATTTATTTCTTAGCGCGCTACCAGCCTTCTTTTATAGAACTAAACCAGTACCTTTCTGACTTGCGGTCACAATATTTTACCCTGTTAGGCAAACCTTCCAGCCTCGCTTCTGAAGCGGACAAAATCAATGCAGTAAATGAGATACAACTGGAATCTCCGCCTGCCTGTATCGATTTAGATGCCGTAAACAAAACAGAATTACGCACATTAGTTGAGAAGAACCTCAGTTCCGTTAACCTGATTACGACTGAATTTATGGATCGGTTTGGTGGCAAAGACTTTATGGAAAACTTCCAGGTATTTACCCAACTTTCCAGCCAGCAACCGGTAACAATGCATGCCAGGCCTGATCACCAAAATCGTGCACACCTTGAAACGTTTGTTGAACACGGAATCGCCTTACAAGGCCGCAAGATTCCGCTAAAGGAACGCCTTGAAGTATTGAATTTTAACCAGCTCAAGGAAATGGCTACTGATTTAAAGTTGTCTGAAGAGTTTAACGACAAATCAGAAGTTGCGGAAGCGCTGGCCCAAATGCCGGGTTCTGCCGTGCATTTGTCAATGATCTATGAGTCCGACGATATCTTCTATATTGAAGCGGATCCTACTGATGCCAAAGCCATCGATGAGGAATGGGAATTATTAAACGCATTCGCTAAATTGTTGATCGGATCATTAAAGAATACTTTCGTCACCTTCGATGAAGTAGCCGTTTGAGCAAAGTGGACGTCTTAGTACAGCTTATTTTTCCCTGCCTGAAAATTCATGCCTGCCCTCACGAAGATTTTTGTAGTAACGAATCATAAGTATGGATTTTAGTATAGCGGGCTCATCAATCGTGTTAAGTGGTAATCCAATTTCCACCCGTGGACGCGCGGTCCCTTCCAGTTTAACATCGATATATTGTTTGCGATCTCTGTCGGCTGACAGACATCGAATAATAGCGAACCACACTACATTGCGCTGCGCGAATCTGCCGGTAAATTCCACTTCTACCTGGCTCTCACCCACGACACTATGTGCAATATAGTCAATGC
>NZ_CDLKIE010000514.1:0-2507 GCF_975902315.1 Kaarinaea lacus
GGCTTTTATTCCTGAACGACGATTATTGTGATAGGAATAATACCATCCGCATGCGCTACACCGTTCATTTGTGTACCTGTCTTCTTGTTTTGGGCGGTAGCCGCATTTTGGGCACTTTCTGATTTTTGCCATACTAAATCTTCAATAACTGCTTAAATACGCAAGGCTATTTCCTTGCAGCGGTTGCTATATAGCGATAAAAATTATTTCGCGCATTTTCAGTCTATTTGAGTTCCTGTCGATTTACTCAATTAAACTAATATTCATAGCCATCGAACCGAATTTTGCAAAAGTCCAGGATATCGCGAACGAGTTCTGCGTCATCGTGACCTGGAAATTCCCCAACTTTATATTTTTTACCGTCTTCTTGACGCAGCCAAAGAACAGGGTAGGAGGGCGAGTGAGAGTTGCCTCGATGCATAAGCGAAACTAATTTTACATCATCTATATTAAAGGTATTCACGAAAGGCAGACCAAATACTTTCATCAAATGATCGATTTGCCGGGTTCTACGATTTATCACGCTTTCGACGCGATAGGTATTTATACCTCCGAATATGACAATTCCTGGTATAGCTACAAACATATCAATACTTCCAGCTATGTAACCGAGTATAAACAGGAGGATAAACACGTAACTAACAACCCGAAATCCGCCTTTCAGGCTATATTCTATTTTCGCGATATCACCGCTAATTTTCATCTGAGTCATGATTTACAGAAACTGAGATTAACCCTATTAGTTAGCATCTAATCGACCTGTGAGTCAGATTGACTTTAAATAGATCATTCAATGAAACGACGCTATTCTTGCTACCAATCTTCTGCCCGTCAATTTTCCGCAGTATATCAAGATTAGCAAATGTTGGCAGCGGCTGGATTAAGGTCCTGATGTAACAAAACTATTTAAAAAAGAACAACAGGTGAATAGCTGCTTTACGAGGGGTTTTATAGATGCGTTGTTTAACAATACTTTGTCGTTACGGTGCGTAACTACTCTGTAAATCAGTTATTCGAAGAATGTCGCATCAATGAATGCGCATTATGATGAAACGAAACTGCGTAAAAATTCGCGTCGTCCGCTATCTGGTTTGTCTTCAGAAGATTTGGCTGTAAATTCCACTTGTTGAGTATTGGCGGGTAATGGTTTTTCTTCCTGCTCTGGTGGTGATAGTAAAGCCTTGAGTGCCTTTTTACCGTTATTGATTGCGGCAATTTGTTTTTTATAACAATGCGTCGGTGAAGTTACGGTGCGAAACAGGTAGCGCCCCACTTCTTCATCTTCGCCAATCACAAATTCATGTTCGCCGGATTCCAGCTGGTATTTTACTTTTTCTCCCAGCTCCTGCGACTGGTAAGGACTGGTATATTCAGGCAACAACATGATATTCATAAACCAGGGAGTAACCAGCACTCCAATCAATCCGCCCTCACAAGTTTGAAAATCGACTGCTTCTACGTTGAGCGCATCATTATAGATGGGTAAGCCAGAAACACGTTCATCACCGATTTGTTGAAAACGCCTGACGAGGTTGTCGACTATGTCGTTCATTTTCCGCTCCCAATGTAGCTGCTGTCTATTGTTGTTGCTTACAGTTATAGCATTCGAGTTCCGTAGTATTTGTAGCGCCTGTAGTCTCAAGCGCTACAAACACAACCCATGCCACATCTTAATTGAAAAACTATGTCGGTAATACGCGATCTGAGCGCTTCACCCTGAAGGCAATATAAGCCAGAACCGCTAACAGGCTGACCAGGAATACCAGGTAACCGGCAGAAAACTGAGAAGCGCAAGAGTGTAGCGCGTGTACAGCGTTGTGCCACATAGCATAAATAGTACTACCAGTATCCTGAGCGCCATGACCAAGCTCATGGGATGACAAGGGCGTCGCCATGGTCATCGTGCCCACTAACAGCATCAGCTGAGTATAGTATTTGCATCTTTTACATCTCATGATTAAATCCTCGTTAACCAATCTTAGTGGCGAGTAACAGGCACAGCTTCAATACCTCGCTCCCGTAAACATTCAAGGGTTTTGTCGACCAGTGCTCCTAATTTACCTGAGACCTCTTCGGACATTTCAAGCCCCGTACCCAGGATTACTGGCTCAATGCCTACCACAACCATTTCCGGCAGTTGTTCACCACCTACTTTTAGTGCTGCCAGAATATCGGACAATGCCATCTGATGCGGTGATACTTTGTTACGAAAGAATGCCGGAACATCTTCATTGTCCAGCTTGACCAAAGTTCCGGGTGCACGTCCCGTTTTTACCGCATCAACGACAATCACGTGACTACGACCTACAATGTGTTCGTATAAGGCCATGCCCGCCGTTCCGCCATCCATCACTTCTACTTCTGCGGGAAACTCATAATCACGCTGTAATTGCTCAACTACCCGCACGCCTATACCTTCATCCTGTATCAGAATATTACCTAGTCCCAGAACTAATACAGGTTGAGCCTGGTTATCCTGCAACAAAGGGTCATCCTTAATAGATGGA
>NZ_CDLKIE010000515.1:0-5787 GCF_975902315.1 Kaarinaea lacus
TATCGTCGTTAATCAGACCGTTGCCACGCAAATGGGGTATTAAAATGGAATGCAGGTAATCTAACAGAATTCTGTTTTCTGTCATAAGGCGCTCAAGCTGGGTAAACTCGCTGGCGCTAAATGCATTTACATAAAATCCTTTTGATACAAAAAACAGGAACAGGATGATTAATGGAGCATAGACAAAAATCCAGAACCAGAACCTGAGTTCCCTGGGTTTATCCAGGTTGTGAAACAATGTTGATTCTATGATTAATATAAACAATACCATCAATATTCCGTTTTCTTTGCTGAAAACGGACAATAATCCAAATACTGCGACACCTGATGACATTAAGAGCAGGGCTTTTGTCCGGTTGGCATTGAACATAGTTCTGCCGTAGCAGTAACATAAGATTCCGGCAAGGCTGAATAATGTCGCCAGTTGCGCCATGCGCTGTATTACATAGAGTGTCGTGGAAACATTGAATGGGTGAAGCATCCACAAAGCACCGGTTAACAATGCGACGAATGTGGCGTAGTTGTTATTGTTTTTTATCGCCAGTGTTAAACGGTAGCTAAGTAAGATTACCAGCATACCGCACATTACATGAATCATCAGGTTTGTGTATTTGAAGGATTCCGGTGAGCCGGGCCAGAACTGGTCATTTAACAAAAATGAAACCATTGATACCGGTCTGCCAGTGGGTCCGGAGTCATTCCCGAAGACGAACGCCAGAAAGGTATCCAGGTTTGATACGCCGCCGTTGTTACCGAGCGGTGCCAGGTTAGGGTAGTCGTCGACCAGAAATATTCCGCCAAGCCCGGGCCAGTATACAAACAGGCAGCATACGAAAATGAAAATAAAACTGGATATAGCTAATAGCGAATGGCGGTTAAATGGTTGGGTGTGAAAGATCATCATCCTGACGAATCTAGTGGTAAGCCTGATATTTTGTGGTTTTAGTTATCTGGAATTTTAATTCTTGAGCCTTAATAAAAAAGAGAAGCCTTCGCTGAAGAAGGCTTCTCTGCTTTCTATGTTATCAAACTATGTATTAATCGTCTGATTACTAGCGGCAGTTAGCTGGCAGGTATTTTGCGTCAGCTGTACTGTCGGTACATACCCAAGCTACACCGTTTGAGCTACCAGTACCTACGAAGATAACATCATCACCATCTGGGCCACCCAGGTTAGCCAATGTGTAAGCAATTGATGCTACACCTGTAGTAGTGGTGAAAGTGATAGCTGAAACGTAATTACTTTGACCAGCGTCAGTGTTAATACCTGCTTGGCTGGTTGTGTCTGGCATAGAGCCAGATGACAAGTAGTACTCAGATGTAGTAGTTTTAGCAGCAGATGCCATAACCATTACTTCTGAAATTTTTGTACGAATCGTGTAGTCCTGATAAGCAGGAATAGCGATTGCAGCCAGGATACCGATGATCGCAACAACGATCATGAGTTCGATTAATGTAAAACCTTGTTGAACCTTCTTCATAAAACTTGCCTCCGATTAATTAGTTGCAACTTCAATTTGAATTCTTTGATATTTCCTAGACAAGTGTTCAATATCTTCAGGATATCGACTGCCAGTGACCTAGAATTCATCATGACAATTTAAGATAGCAAGCAGTATGCCAATGTTAGAATCTGTCTTTTGCAGGAAGCGGTGATTGAGTAAATTATGCCGTAACTAATTGAATTTAATGATTTATAATGTGGTGTGATTATCGGGCGAATCGCAATTCTAGTAGTACGCGGGCGACGCTACGGCTCTTGGGAGCTGACAGTTTGCGTTAGTGACTGACGCAGATTGTCACATTGAAAGTTACATGTTTTGTACCTGACTGTTGTTATCCGCCGGATTCTGTAAATCACATTTTTCGATAATTATATTCAACGATAATGCGAAATTCTCACGATTGCAGTTACTCCTAAGAGGATAGCTCATTATAGGATGTATAAACATTTCAATTACGATTTTGCCAACTGGTTCGCATTCCTAGCAAGTTAGCAGTAACTACTTTTTGTTACTGAGTAATACCAGTCCCCCGGGCAAGCTTATCAATAGAATAATAAAAAAATACAAAAAGGACAGCGCAATTGCCGCTTGTGTATCAACATTGAAAAGCGTAAACAGTGAAACAATGACTCCCTCTCGAACACCCAAACCTCCTACGGAAATGGGAAGGCTGGTTGCTAGAAACACTGTCGGTATAATAATGAAATAAATAGCGATTGACAGGTCTATATCCAGGCTCATTCCAACCAGGATATAGCTTATTATTATAAAGTACTGAGCCACGATTGAAAAAATCAGCGCAATGAGTATACGAGGACGGCTATGCCTGTATTCATGCAGCGTAGATACCACAGTGAGTATGAAGTCGGTAAATTTACCCTTGTGAAACTTCTGAGAGAGATAATTTGTAAGTCGCGGCATATAGTCAGAGAAAAGGAACAGTAATCCAAACGGCGCCATAATAGCTATCGCAGAAATAAAAAGTTTGGTGTTAGTCGATATAGCAAAAGTTGGTGTAATTGATAATGCGACGAGGCCCATCATCAAAATACTTGTCAGGCCCAGCATTCTGTCCATCAGTGAAGATGAAACCAGAATATGTGTATTGTAACCAAGCTTGCGAAGTCGCAATATGCGAACAACATCTCCACCTATTCCAGTGGGCAGAAAATTGTTGAAAAATAATCCCAGGTAGTAGCTTTTGAAAGTATCACGATATTTGCTGGAGCTATCTCCCGTTTTATACAGGTACCACCAGCGGATGCTGAAGATTATAAATGCTATGGCATGGCTTGCTATAGCAAGTGAATAATAAAACATGTTGGTATTAGATATGGAACTGGTAAGAGAGTCCAGGTCAACCTGGGACAATACCCAGCTTATAAGTATAACGGTAACCAGTACCTTTAGCGCTATTACCACCGGGCGCCGGGGTTCCTGGAGTTTATCCTCTGATTCGATATACATTGGTTGTCATTGCGCCTGGCTAATGCTGGCCAGTAACTCTGTGGCAAAACTGTCGTTGGGTTTCAGGGCAAGTATCCTGTGCGCTAAATTTATTGCCTTGTCTGGATTGTTGGCTTTTAAATGTATTTTTGCGCTCAATTGCAGGCCGCCAATGCTGTTGGGAGATAGCGTTAACAGGTAATCGGTCTTTTCAATTGCGGATTGTAAATTATCGTCCATGTAGTCTATCAGTGCTTTACGCTGAAGAGTAGAGACAGAGTTTGGCATCAATTGAAATGCCTTATTGTACATAAGCTTTGTTTGTGGGAGAAATTTTCGGCTGTAGAAAAGGTCACCAAGTAGCATATAACCTCTGTAAGCTTCAGGATATAAGCTGACAATTTCTCGGAAATAATGAGCTGCGAGTTTGTAGTTGTTGAGTCGTTCATAAGCTTTACCGGTATTTTCCAGTATAAAACTGTTGCCGGGCTGTATTGCCAGTGCTTTTTGAAAATACGCAACCGCCTGGCGGTAATTACCCTCATTTAAATGTACCTGGCCAAGATTACTGTAAGCCCGGTCTGCCGTCCCTGGGTACAACTGTATCGCTTTGTCCCATAGCGTCAGGTCTGATTTCCAGATCTGGTTTTGTTGAAAGGTGAATACGCCAAAAGTAATTGCAATTGCGGTTGTTGCAATTGCGAATGCGGTTTTGGTAAATACCTGTTGTTTGAAGATGTGTATAGCAATAGCGAGACCGCCGCCAAGCACTACAAACATGCTCAATAATGGAAGGTAGGTGTACCGGTCAGCAGCTGCCTGGGATCCAACCTTGACTAAACCGATAACAGGCAGCAAGGTAACGAAAAGAAATAGCGCAGTGATAGTCGGAAAGTAGATCTTTTTTCTCAGCAGGTAAAACAGTACTGCTGAAATTGTGATAATGACAAGCAAAGGAATAAAGCTATAAATGTTTGGCTCGCTGCTCCAGGGGTGAAATGGGTAGAATGGCGACAGACTGGCTGGCCAGACAAATTTATAGATGTAAAGTATAATCGTCATGCAGGCATTAATGATTCGGGAGTCAAGTGTCAGATATTCACTACCTTGAATGCCATGGCGTTGTGTAAACAGGGTTATCATTGATACGCATGCAGACAGCAGGATAAATATCAGTTTGTTCTCGAGTAATGCTTTTACATTCTGTTTGAAGGAAGCTGTTTTACTGATCACCCTTAAAGGGTATATATCAATAAGTACCAGCACTAATGGAAGCGATACTGCCATTGGTTTTGACATTAGTGAGAAGAAACACATCATCGTAGATACGGCCAGCCAGTTTTTACTATTGGTGGTTTTATGTTTTATGTAACTGAGCATGCTCGCCAGAAAAAATAATCCACACAATACCTCTTTTCTTTCTGCGATCCAGGAAACCGATTCAACATGTTGCGGGTGTATTGCGAATAACAGAGCGGTTACTAAACTGGCTATTGACAGGTCGCGACCAGTAATCCGGGAGAATAGTCCATTGTTATTCGAATGATAATTGAGTTGCGCCAGCTGCAAAACTGAAAAAGTCAGATAGTAAACCAGTATGCTGTTTACGATGTGAATGGATACACTTACGAATTTGAAAGCAACAGGATTGTATCCCCAAATCTTAAAATCTAATGCCAACGACAACCAGGTGAGTGGATGCCAGTTCCCAACATCAAAATTTGTGAACATCCAGAAGAGATTTTCGGTAGTGAGACTTTGTATGTGCTTGTTGTTATGAATATATAACATGTCATCCCATTGCAGGAACTGGTGATGGACTATGTCCCAGTACACGGCAACAGTGGCCAGAGTAATCCCCAGGAAACCGAAGACGATTAATTTGTGGGTGTACAGGTAAGCAGAATATTTATTCACGGCAAAATCTGAGTTTAAAATTTGGAGTAGCAGGAAAAAAGCAACATTAACGCTTTAATCGCTATTTAATGCGCCTGGTAGTCTATCCACGAATAGCAAACTATAAGCAACTAGTGTTCCAAGTAGTTGTTAATGAAAAAATTGTTGTTATTACCGCTAATTGGCTCATTGATGGTTTCGCCGATTGATTTTGCTGATCAGCTGTTGCGCAATCTGGTTTGTTGAATCGAGCTGCAGGATTATGCCTGCGATTTCCTCCGCAGATTTGAAGTCATTTTGTGTATAACGTATTTGCGCCTTGATTTGCAGCCCGTCGATATCGCTGGGTCTTAATTGCAAAAGATAATCTATTTTTTGTTCTGCTCGTTTCAGGTCGCCACTCAAAAGGTCTATTAAACTGCTTTTGTATAATGCATTTTCAGAGGAGGGAGAGATTTCGAGTGCTTTTTGAAAGTAAGGGGCTGCTTGCGGATACTTGCCAGTATTAAAATAATAATCACCAAGCACAGTGTAGGGATAATGGATATCAGGTCTTGTTTCGATCATCAATTTATAATATTTCTCCGCATTGGAATGGTCGTTGAGCTTTTCATAGGTGAGGCCCAAATTACGCATTGCTTCAAGACGTGATGAGTCAATCCTGATTGCTTTACTGTAATGCTTAATCGCAGTTCTGAATTGTTTCTCCTCAAATAAAGCATTTCCCAAATTAACATACGCGGTTGCCGCCGATTCCGGATATTTGTCGATTACCTGTTGCCAGACAGTTTTGTCGTTCTGCCATGCCTTGCTATGCTGGTAGCTTGTAAAACTCAGCAACGTGGTAGAAATTGCTGTTACAAAAATAAGAATCACTGTCTGCCACCGCTGCTCTGTTAGCCTGGTGAGTGCGCGAGCAATTGCAAATCCGATTAGCATA
>NZ_CDLKIE010000516.1:0-10069 GCF_975902315.1 Kaarinaea lacus
GCATGGCGAGTGGTAACGGAGGATGGTAAGGAGCTGGGAACCAGAACCCTTTACCATCCACATGTCGATGAACAACCGTTCACCCGAAGCCTGGGTGACGTGAAAATTCCTGCCGATGCCAGCGTTGTATACATTGAAGCGCACGACAAGGTGCATGGCTGGAGTAAGCAGCGGTACAAAGTAAAAATTCGTTAGTAAAAAGTAATGTAGTAGTAGTGCTATAGAGTACAAAGCAAATATTAAGATATAAAAATTGTCCAGGCAATGGACGTGTGCAATGGGGAAAACAGGGTAAGTAAAATTAATATTAACTAAGCAAACAATGAAGGTTGATTAGTATGAACACAAAAGCATATTTAGCTCCAAATGAAGTTGCAGATCTATTGATGGTATCCCCAGTCACTGTTCGGCAGTGGGCTCAAAAAGGCATGCTGGATGCAATGTTGACAGCGGGCGGTCATCGTCGTTTTACCATGGAAGAAGTGGAACGCTTCGCAAAAGAACGCGGGCTGACCCTGTTTCGTCCGGAAAACGAAAAAATTCGTATTCTAATCGTAGATGATAACGATGAGTTTGTTTCAACTTTGCGAGACGTTATCAAAAACATCGATGACGAAATAGAACTCGAAACAGCAAAAAATGGTTTTGCGGCAGGTAGTAAAATTCATAGCTTTAATCCCGATGTTATTTTACTGGATATTCGTATGCCAGGTATTGATGGTATTGAAGTTTGCCGTTTTATTAAAGAAACACCAGCAACTCGCTCTATCCGTGTGATTGGTATGACGGGATTCCCCGGTAATGGTACCGTCGAAGCGGTTGTGGATGCAGGGGCTGAAAAATGCTTGACCAAACCATTTGGTGCAAGCGAATTGATGGACGCTTTAAACCTGACTGTTGAAGCGGCCTGATAACCAGTAAACGGAGATTCCTCCATACACTGTAACACTTAACAAACTGTGCAGTACCCGGTTCCCAATGGGCTGCACAGTTTGTTCTATTTTCTACCTCACTCAATTTAATATTTACTGTCCATCCACTAATTGGCAGGCAACATTCTCGTTGTCACCAGTAGAGCCTGTATTAGTGCTCGATCAGGGTTTTGCCGCTGGTTTGGGTAAGTCTTGAATGTGCGTTAAGTAAACATCAAAGCGGGTATTTTTGGATTCGACGCAGTGGCTCGGTGGGTTTGAACCAATGGGTGGTGCTGCTTTGGGCCTTTTAACGACCACTCTTTGTCTGGCGATGCGCAGTGCTGTGTCGAGTAATGCTGCGACATCGAGATCATCACCGACCAGCTTGCGTAGTATGCGCATTTCCTTTTTCACCAGAGCACTTTTACTCCGGTGTGGGTACATGGGATCCAGGTATACGATATCGATAGCTTGCTTCGCATTAAGCAGCCATTCACGGCTTTCTGAATAGCTTAAATCCAGTGTGCGGGAGCCAGTTATCGTATTTATCTCAGCGCGGGCCAGGCGTCTTAATCCGTCTTCCAGTAATGCATGAATTATCGGATTTCGTTCTATCATGTGTACACGACAACCCAGCGTGGCCAGGATAAACGCATCACGACCCAGGCCTGCGGTCGCGTCGACTACAAAAGGAGAAATAGCTTTTTTCAAACCTAATGCGCGCGCAATGGGCTGCTGGCGACCACCCCCAAATTTTTGCCGGTATAACAGGCGCTGGTTTTGAAAGTCAACGACGATGGGCGAAAGTTTTTCGGTAGGGAAGCGCAGTTCCAGTTGATATTCACAGGCTGTATGGTTGGCGATAGTCAGTAAATAGGGCAGGGACGCAGCATCCTCGCATGATTCAAGCAGTGGCACCTGCAATCGATCTGCGAGTGACAATGCAATGTCACGATGTGTATTGTCGGTAGTGCAAATCGATATGGGTGGTAATGAGTGCACGCTAGATATTCATGCCGCGAGATCGAAGTTGTTGTTTGGCTTCTAATGCCAGTAGCGCCATCTGTAAATCCTGTTCCCAGTCATAAGGCGATTCTGTCTTAATCACTTCAATTTTTTTGACGGTTGTATCCCTGGCGGCGTAAACCCGGGTTATTCGTGTCTCTTCGATGCTGGGGGTCATGTCAGGCCAGATTTCATGAAGCAGGTTTAACGGACGATGAAAACTCCAGGAATCAATCAAAATATAATCTTTGTCCAGTGTATCGAACATGTCATCGGTACCTGTTTGCCGCTGGTTGTTGCTTTCGTCCCTGTGTTCGGTATAGACATAGGCAATAAGCCTGGGGTTTAGCGGAAGTAATTCTATCGTTGGATTCACTTGCGGTGGCATCCAGGATGCGAGGATGAGATCGCAGGATTCACTGATGTTGTTACGATCGGCGAATCGATAACAATCCTTGTCGAAAAATGATTTGATCTGGTTGTCTTTTTCGACATTGCCTTTAATGCCGGTTACCGAGAGTCCTTCCCGGGCCAGTAAACTTCCGATGAAGCCATTACCGGGATACCAGTCGTAGACCACCGGATTGTCAGATATCTGTTTTGCGTAAGCGAAGAGTTTCTGCATTTCTTCCCGTAATGGGTAGTATGCCGCGATGGTCGGACCATAGAGCTTAGGATCCCGATCAGGATTGCTGAATATCAGGTTATGCAAAGGTAATCCTTTTATTCGGGCTGAGAACGCCAGGTTTTCATTCCAGGCAGGATGATCTTTTTCCTGAAACGCTATAATACGATTGAACATGTCGTTGGTGAATTGCTCCATGTTCTTTAAGGGTGCAAATTTATCCGCTAGCATAAAAAGAAACTCACTTTATAAGGGTTGGTTTTTGTGCAATTTTCCATTAAAAAGCTGCTTGTCTTAAGGGTCGACCAGTTTAGTCGTCGGTTACTTTTTACGCAACTTTATTATGCGATGCTCAATGCTAATATCCACAAGGATCTAACAATTACTAACGCTATCCGAGACTGTGTTAGTATGGCGCAGGCCGTTAAACCGGTGAACAGTCATTTTTCCGTGAAATAAAGCAGCACTATCATGACACTTATGCAATGCAGCTCTATGAAGAGTACCTCGTGAAGAACGCCATGAATCCCTGTCGCGTGTTCGTATTGGTTATTATTATCGCCGGCACATTTCTGTCCAGCTGTGCTGATAAAAATAAAGCAACTTCAAAGCATGCTGGCGTTGCGCCAAGTGCTGTGTCCGCTCCTGCGGTTAAATTGCAACGTATGTTTAAAGACCTGCCTTTGAATGCCATCGTATTTATGGTACAGGCGCCGGGTGATGACCAATATTGGTATGTAGTGGAAAAAGCTGGCCGAGTGTTACGTGTCGAAAATAAACCTGATGCATCACAAGCCAGTGTCTTTATCGATATAACTGATCGTGTTGACGCCAGCCCTAATGAAGCAGGCCTGTTGGGCATGGCATTTCATCCTCGGTATCAAACTAATGGTTATGTGTATTTATCTTACACCGGGGATGATGGTGGCCTGGTATCCTATATAAGTCGATTTAAAGCTCAGGATAAGGGTAAGTCGTTATCCCCTCAATCGGAAAAGCACCTGCTTAAAGTTGAACAACCTTATTCTAATCACAATGGCGGCAACATTTTATTTGGCAAGGATGGTTACCTGTATATTGGGCTGGGTGATGGAGGTTGGGGTGGTGACCCTAAAGATCATGGACAAAATACGCAAACGCTGTTGGGTTCAATGTTAAGAATTGATGTCGACAACGGGGAGCCCTATGGTATACCGCCTTCTAATCCATTTGTGAATAACAGGCAGGGAAGACCGGAAATTTACCTGTGGGGACTAAGAAATCCCTGGCGTTGGTCATTTGATCGTGAAACAGACCAGTTATGGGTGGCTGATGTTGGACAAAACAGTTGGGAGGAAGTCAACGTAGTAACAAAGCCGGGAAATTTAGGATGGAATGGAAAAGAAGGCACGCATTGCTATAAGTCAGCACGCTGCGAAGATTCTTCCTATATTGATCCTGTGATTGAATATGATCACGATGAAGGTTGCTCCATAACGGGTGGCTACGTATATCGTGGAAGCAGCATTTCAAATCTGCAGGGTATATATATGTATGGCGACTATTGTTCAGGATCGGTCTGGGGTGCCAAAGACCAGGGCGCTGGCAACTATCAATCGTTCAAGTTACTTGATACTGGTTTGAATATTGCTTCCTTTGCTGAAGGCAACGATGGCGAAGTTTACCTGATACACTTACAGGGTGAGATTTACAAAATTGTTGCGAAATAGGCGCTTATGAATTACGAGCTGCTAAATTCCGGGAGCCCGGTATGATGTTTGAAGGCACGGCTAGAAAGTGTCGACCAGTTCAAGAAAATAGTATTGCTTTCAGTGTACCCGGTAGCTCAACTCCGGTTAAGCTGGTGCGACCCATCAATATTGATTAATATGACATAACGACTAGTTGAATAATGAAGTATCCTGAAGTAATTCTTAACAATCCTTTCATATATCCCTTTTATGGCAAGACGCTCGCGACGTAGCAAAAGAACATCAGGGAAAATATTTACCTGGGCACGAATGCGCTGGGTGGTATTGGCGGGTGCAATATTTACTGTCCTGTTTGGTGTATATGTCTTTTATCTTGATTTCAGTATCAGGACCCAGTTCGAAGGTAAGCGCTGGTCAATCCCGGCCCGGGTTTATGCCCGCCCCCTGGAACTTTATCCTGGTGCGCCTTTAACCGCCGATCAATTCGAGAATGAATTGCTGGTGCTGGCTTACAATAAAACCAACATACCGTCGCGCCCCGGCAGTTATTGGCGCAATGGTAATAATTTTAACGTGGTTACCCGCGACTTCATTTTCTGGGATAGTCCCGAACTGTCAGTTCCATTACGCGTTGAGTTTCGTCATCGCCAGGTGTTGAGAGTGGATCACGATAAAACCGGCGATGCGGTGCCTTTGGTGAGATTTGATCCCGCTGTGATCGGTCGTATTTATCCCTCGCATACGGAAGATCGGGTGCTGGTGCAACTCGATGAAGTGCCCCCATTATTAACCAAGGCTTTGATGCTGGTTGAAGACCGTAACTTCTATACGCACGGGGGCGTTTCGGTCCGCTCGATCTTGCGGGCATTCTTAGCCAATATTCGAGCCGGTGGTACTGTTCAAGGTGGTAGCACCTTGACGCAGCAACTGGTTAAAAACTTTTTTCTTTCCAATGAGCGAACCATTACGCGCAAGATTAATGAAGCCATTATGGCCTTGTTGCTTGAACATCATTATGAAAAAGACGAAATACTGGAAGCTTACCTGAATGAAATATACCTGGGACAGGACGGTCGGCGCGCCATCCACGGTTTCGGTCTGGCAAGCCGGTTCTATTTCGACAAACCTGTCAATAACCTGAAGCTGGAGGAGATTGCCCTGTTAGTCGCCATGGTAAAGGGTGCTTCATTTTATAATCCGCGCCGTTTTGTCAAGCGGGCCATGGATCGACGTAACCTGGTGATTGATTTACTGGAGAACGAAGGGGAGATTTCCAAACACGAGGCATTGTCTGCTAAAGCAAAAGGGCTAGGCGTTACCAAGCGCGCTAAAAGTGGTGTTACCTCTTATCCCGCTTTTATGGATTTAGTGAGGCGGCAATTAAAACGGGATTACCGTGAAGACGACCTGAATTCAGAAGGGCTGCAGATATTTACTACTTTTGATCCGCTGATACAAACAGAAAGCGAAAAGGCGTTTACCAGGCGGTTAAACCAGCTAGGTAAATCGCGGGACACTGACATAGCCGAGTTGCAGGCGGCATCTGTAGTGATAGGTATAGAGACGGGGGAAGTGCTGTCAATGGTGGGCGGGAGGAATCCTCGCTTTGCCGGATTTAATCGCGCGCTGGATGCGGTGCGTCCCATTGGTTCTTTGGTAAAACCCAGTGTCTACCTCACAGCCCTGTCTAATCCGGAACAATATACTCTGGCGACCTTGCTTGATGATGGCCCAATAACACTTGAACTTGAAAATGGTGATCAGTGGGAACCGCAAAATTTTGATAAAAAAAGCCATGGCATGGTGCCGTTGGTAATGGCCCTGGCAAATTCCTATAATTTGTCGACAGCACGCCTGGGTATGGAAGTGGGATTACCGCAAATCATTGAGACATTGAAACGGCTTGGCGTAGAACGGAACATAAAACCTTATCCATCATTGTTACTGGGAGCGCTGGCGTTATCTCCCTGGGAAGTGGCGCAGGTCTACCATACCCTGGCCTCAGGTGGTTTTCGAACGCCCTTGCGTGCAATTCGCGAAGTGCTCACTGCGAAAGGCGAACCCTTGCAGCGCTATCCGTTATCGATACAGCAAGTTTATGATGCAACGCCAATTTACCTGGTTAACCATGCCATGCGTGTCGCCGCTCGCTACGGGACTGGTCGCGGTATGTATCGAACATTGCCGGAAGATTTGGTCGTCGCCAGCAAAACCGGGACCAGTAATGATCTGCGGGACAGCTGGTTTGCCGGATTTTCTGGTGACAAACTGGGAATCGTTTGGGTCGGTATGGATAACAATGAAACAACGGGATTAACCGGATCTTCCGGTGCATTGCGCATCTGGGTTGATATCTTCAAGCAAATTAGCCTGGTCTCCGGCTTGGAGATGCAACCCCCTAATATCGAAATGGTCAAAATTGATGCTAAGACAGGCCTTCGGAGTGGGTTTGGTTGTGAAGAAACGATAGAATTACCCTTTATTATTGGCTCGGCACCTACAGAATCCTCACCGTGCTCCGATGAGAAAGGAGGAAAAGGATTTAGGTGGTTGCGAGAGTTGTTCTAATACACTGGATGATGAGATACGTGATGGTAATCCCTCAATTTGAAAAATCGTGGTTGTGGTTAATGGCAGCTGGAATGCTGGTGTTGACGGGATGTGCCAGCACTCCCGATATGACGCCACTACCCACGCCTGATATTACCAGCAGCGCGGAAATAGACGATTCCGTGCGTCGTCCCACGCCGGTGTATGAATTTCCCGAAGCTCAGTCCGGTGATGAAACCATGAGCGGTGATGATGAGTCGCAACGCAGGGAGCCACTGGAACGCCCGCCTACTTACTCCAACGAATCAACGTCCACCAGTCGCACGGTACTTGCGTTGCTTGATCAAGCGTCAAAACAGGAGCAAATGGGTAGCCCGGAAAAAGCCGCGGCGACGCTGGAGCGCGCGCTTCGCATTGAGCCCAGGAATGCCCGTTTATGGCACCGACTTGCAGTGATTCGTTTTCAGCAAGGTCAATATTCTCTGGCCGAAAGCCTGGCGGCAAAATCCAGTACTCTGGCGCAGGGCGATTGGCATTTAAAAGAGCAAAACGCGGAGTTAATTCAGCAAGTCCGACAACGGCGCCCTTATATCCGTTGAGCCTGTCCATCGACAGGGCTACAATAGCCCATCAAATCCCATTAAAAAAATAGAAGGGGCGGTAGACCGATCTTTTATTCCGGCTCCAGTTGCCGGATTAATCATGTTACTCGATGCTATATGCAATCCATTTCTGAATTATTAGGTAAAAACGGCCCACTAGAACAAACCATCGATGGATTTGCGCCACGGATACAACAGCAACAAATGGCGCAGGAAATTGCTGAAGCACTGAATTTTGCTGAAGTGCTTATTGCTGAAGCCGGCACCGGCACAGGCAAAACAGTGGCTTATCTGGTTCCCGCTCTATTAAGCGGTAAAAAAATCATCATATCCACCGGCACTAAAAATCTTCAGGATCAGCTCTTCTTTCGTGATTTACCACAGGTACGGCGCGCGTTAGGTATTCCTGTTTCCACAGCCCTGTTAAAAGGGCGGGCGAACTACGCATGCTTGTACCGGATTGAAAACAAGCTCAAGGATGGTCGATACAGCTTGCAGCAACTCGAGCAACTTCGCGCTGTTGAATCCTGGTTGCAAACGACCAGTTCAGGAGATATCTCCGAGTGTGATGCAGTGGCAGAAGATGCATTCATCTGGTCCCAGGCTACGTCGACTCCCGACAACTGTTTAGGTATGGAATGCCCTGACGTAAAAGAATGCTACGTGCTAAAAGCGCGACAGCAGGCTCAACAAGCTGACATACTGGTTATCAATCATCACTTATTTTTCGCAGACCTCGCTTTGCGGGATGAAGGCTTTGGAGAAATTCTGCCTGGAGCCGAAGGGTTTATTTTTGATGAAGCTCATCAATTGGCGGATGTGGCAACCCAGTTTTTTGGCTTGTCGTTAAGCAGCCGGCAGTTACTCGATATCGCCAAAGATGCGCTAAACGAAGTACTGCAGGAAGCGGCGGATGAAGGCACGATTCAGGATAAAACCGACCGCCTGGAGAAAGTTACCAGGGATTTTCGCCTGTTGCTGGGCGACACTGAACGACGTGCTCCCTGGAGTAAGCTGGAGAATAATGAAGATATCCTGGATGCGTTGCATGATATACGCACCAGTTTGCATGCGCTGGAGAGATTATTAAAACATCATCTTGCGCGCAGTGCCGGCATTGAAAAATGCTGGCAACGGGTGCGGCAGCAAATGATGCGAGTGGATTATTTTTTAGATGATATTGGTGTCGAAGCTGAAGATGAAGGTTTAGCGCTGGATGCTAACCAGTACATCCGTTGGTATGAGACCAGGCAACGTGGTTTTGTGTTGCACATGAGTCCCACCAGCATATCCGAAACCTTTCATGATCATATCAGCAATCATGATGCCGCCTGGATTTTTACATCGGCGACGCTTGCGGTAGGCAAGAGCTTCAATTACTTTGCTTCGAACCTGGGAATCGAATCGGCACACACGAAGCAATGGGATAGTCCGTTCGATTACCATACGCAAAGCCTGCTTTATTTACCGACCGGTTTACCGGAACCTAATACACGACAATATACCGGCGCAGTCGTCAATGCGGCAATTCCCGTGATTAATGCCTGCGAAGGCAGGACATTTATCCTGGTAACCAGTTATCGTGCGCTGAACGAAGTGGCAAAGCAACTGGGCCAGTCAATAGATTTCCCCTTATTGGTCCAGGGTACACAACCGCGAACTGAATTGTTAAACCAGTTTCGCAGTCTGGGTAACGCGGTCCTGGTGGGAACCAGCAGTTTTTGGGAAGGCGTGGATGTGAAGGGTAGTGCGCTTTCCTGTGTTATTATTGACAAGTTACCTTTTGCGTCACCGGATGAACCCCTGTTACAGGCGCGTATTCAATCTATGCGTGAACAGGGGCAAAACCCGTTTTTTGACTACCAGATTCCGGAAGCGGTTATCGCCCTGAAACAGGGAGTAGGCCGTTTAATTCGGGACGTCGACGATCGTGGTGTATTGATGTTGTGTGATCCGCGCTTGAAATCCAAGCCATACGGAAAAATCTTCCTGAAAAATCTGCCGGACATGGATATGACCAGCGATGTTTCCCATGTGGAGCAGTTTTTTTCCGAGATGAAGCTTGTAGAGCTTTCCTGACGAAACATTATGAAACTACTCGCCATTGAAACTGCGACTGAAGCCTGCTCCGCGGCATTATATATTGATGGGGAAATTGAGCAGCGTTACCAGGTCGCGCCGCGCGAACATGGTAGTCTCATCCTGGGAATGGTCGATGAGCTAATGGCAAATGCGCAAATTTCAGTGAATCAGCTGGATGCAGTGGCGTTTGGTCGTGGCCCGGGATCGTTCATCGGCGTGCGAATTGCGGCGGGTGTAACGCAGGGTATTGCATTTGGTGGAGACCTGCCCGTCGTACCCGTATCGACGCTGGCCACTATTGCACAGGGAACGGATCATAGTCATTTATTGGTGGCTATTGATGCCCGTATGAGTGAAGTGTATTGGGGACAATTCAGGCGTGCTCCAGAATCAACAGTAGTGGTCGAGTGTGCGCCGGAAGCTATAATTTTTCCAGCCGACGTTACCGTGGCTGATCTGGCGCAGAACTGGGTGGGTATCGGTACCGGTTGGGAAACCTATCGCGAGCCGTTACAACAACGGCTGCCATTTGTACAATTCATTGACGACCGTCATTACCCGATGGCAAAGTACACAGCTATACTGGCCGTAGAGTCGTAC
>NZ_CDLKIE010000517.1:0-6375 GCF_975902315.1 Kaarinaea lacus
CAGTTCAAACTCTGCGCTCAGTGCTTCTTTGTCCTGATCACCTGTTTCGGAAATGACGGTTTCAATAGCGCTATCAAACAGATCGTCGACCGATTGCTTTTCTTCTGCTTCATTGCAAAGGCCACGCAAGTGTTTTTCCAAAACCCGTACTGCTTTGGGAAGATGCTTAAGCTCGTGCCCGGCGCGTTTTATCCGTGCTACGATAGTATCAAGTACCTGTGAAATTTCATTGACCAGCCCAGGTATCGCTGTATCGGGGCAGGCGGCATAACAATCTCCGCAGGCGGTACAGTTTTCCGGAATCCACTTCGGATGTTCAAAGCGAATGGTGGTCATGTCACGAAAAACGGCAGATACTGCCGGCATCAGGCTCATGCTCATGAATGGGTCTGCCAGGTTGTCACCACCCTTACCGCGTAAATAAAAGTTACCAGTTTGTTCCCAGAAGCGGTGAATGTCCGAGCTGGCCGATTTGCTTTGTGGAATACGCTTCAGCATGACCGGCATTGAAGGTTCAGTAGTGACTGCAACACCCAGGGCTTTTTCATCACTGGGCTGCATTTTCGGCAGGATATGGATTTCATCAAAACCGCGTTTAACCACGCGCAGGTTTTCTTCCACGACTCGCTTTCCCTTGTAACCAAACTTGTGTTGTAACTGGTCCTCAATGGCTTTTAACAATGCTTCATCGGTTAACGATTTCTGTTCCTTGACATTGGATGCAGCAAAGAATGCACCCTGGAAGGCAGTACCCTGCATACGCAGTTGCAGATCCGGGTCGGTGGCTTCTTCGCGCGCAATTTTAAACGCATCAACGTAAGCAACTTTAATATGTTTCTCGATAATGATCTTTTGATAATTTGCAGGAATGGTATTCCACATATCTTCTGGCTTGGTGAATTCGCTTTGGATAATCAGTACGCCATTGTCTTTTAGTCCAGCCAATGCATTAGTGTGATTAAACACATTGGGATCTGGAGAAATAACTACATCAACATAATAGTATTCGCAGTTCATGCGAATGGGTTCTGGTGCGGCAGATAAATAATAAGTAGTGGGTTGTCCTTTCTTTTCCGAACCGTATTTCGGATTGGCCTTGATGTGATAACCCAGCAGGTCAAACAGGGTCATGGCCAGGTTCTTGCCCGTGGTAATGGCACCCCAACCACCCACGGAATGCATACGCACAGTGATACTATTATCGGGCATGAGGTTAGGGTTTTCACTACCATGTACCGCCAGGTCAGCGATATCAGGATATGCCTTTTGCAGGGTCTGCTGATAAATTTCCTGTTTCGGTGTGAAAGGTTTATCGTGAATAAAGTCCACACCCAGGTAAAACTGTTTACGGTGTTTACCCTTGGGCAACATGTTTTCAATGGCGCCTACAAAACCTTCGGCCTGCAAGTCACGGCTACCCAGGCCGAATGAACCGGAATAAAGTTTCGGTATATGATCCGGTTTTTTGTAACTGGCCAGATCAGGGTAGGGCTTGGCGCCATCGGCGTAACCATTTTCTACACACTTGCTAACAGTGCCGCGAATTTCCCGCATCAATGGTAAATCGGAAGCCAGTGGTTGATCCAGGCGTTCCAGTACGGTGACACCTTTCTTGCCTTTTAATATTTTGCTGATTAAATCAGCCGGGAAGGGGCGGAACATGGTCAGGTCAACCACACCCACTTTTATTTTACGTTTGTCGCGTAAATAATCGGCGACCACTTCGGCGCTGGGAATCATGCTGCCCTGGCCAACAATCAGATAGTCCGCGTCATCACAACGATAAGTCATCACCCGGTTATAACGCCGGCCGGTGAGTTCATAAAACTTGTCAAAGGCTTCCTGGGTAATTTCCTGGATATGATCGAAGAAAAATGGTCGTTGAGCGATGACACTTTGCATGTAACTGTCCTGATTTTGTACCACGCCGGCCATGGCGGGATTATCCACATCCCAGAGCTCAGGGATGCGCCGCCGGGTGTCGCCATAAATAATACGTTGCGCCGGTGTGGGTGTATCAATAATGTCATCAGGTCTTCCCAGGTATTGCGCAATTAATTCTCGTTCCGGTACCAGCATCGATTCGATCAGGTGCGTCGTTAAAAAGCCATCTTGCGCGACAACCCCGGGATTTAACGCATGTTCAGCGATGTAATGGGCAATGATATTCAGGTCAGCCACGTGTTGTGCGTTCTTGGCAAAAAACTGAAAGAAACCGGTATCGTCAATGCAGTGATAATCATCGTGTCCCGCATGCACATTCAATGTAGCTTTGGTGATAGCGCGCGCACCTATATTGAGCACGTAAGTCAGGCGTTTGCCCACGGCGGCATACAAGGATTCGTGCATATAGGCGACGCCCTGGCCGGAAGAAAAATTGGCCGAGCGTAATCCTGTCATCGCCATGCCTGCAGTAACCGCAGCGGCGGCATGTTCACCTTCGGGTTCGATAAACACTAACGGCTTGTTGGAAATATTAAGATGACCACTGGCAGCGGCTTCCGCCCAGTATTCGCCCATTTGCGTGGACGGTGTAATGGGGTAGGCGCCAGCCGCGTCACTGGACTCGCGTTCGCACATGATGGCGGCGGTGTTACCATCCATTGCCGCGCGCACACCCGGGAACTGGGCTTTTGAATTGGTCTTGGCAGGTTCCGACATGGATTTATCCGAGTGGTTAAATTTCTTTAACATAACATTGGCCCGATAGTTTTTATGTTTGCTGTGGTGCTAAATCGCGTTGTCGATTAATTTTGACAGATTCGCGGCCTTTGATAATTTTGCCATCAGCCTCCAACCAGAAAATGGCGCCAGTAGGGCAGCGCTCGATGGGTTCGCGGGTTCGATGGTCCAGTGTGTAATCGACAACCGCCAAATTGTTTTCCATTACAATCAAGTCACCTTTGGCATCCACGGCACATTTACCACAAGCAGTGCAAGCAACCTCACAGTACTCCAGGATGTCGTTGCCAAATTCCAGGTTCTTGCATGCAACCCACAACCGATGATTAACGGGGTGCAGGCTAAATAAATCTTTTGGGCAAACATCAATACAATCACCACAGGCGGTACATTCGGCTTCTATCACCACGGGTAATGAGTGCTCGTTCATGGTGATTGCATCAAAATCGCAGATTTTTTCGCAGTCACCGAATCCCAGGCATCCCCAGCGACAGGTTTTACTGCCGCCAGCAACTTGCGCCGCTGCCTGACAACTTTCCATGCCGCTGTAATGAGCACGTTGGCGGGCAACATTCGTTGCCCCCGCGCATGCCAGCCTTACCACTTGCTGGTTAACTTCTCCGACATCGACATTTAAAAAACTGGCAACCTGTTCCCGTTCGCTATCGGAGGACACCGTGCATAAACCGGGCAAGGCTTCCTGGCTGATGAGTGCTTCCGCAAATTGCCGGCAACCGATATATCCGCACGCGCCACAATTGGCTCCGGGTAACATGTCCTCGACAATATCCGTGCGAGGATCTTCATCAACGGCAAGTTTTTTACTGGCAACAATCAACAAGGTCGCCAGAATCAGCATCAAACTGCCCATTGTCCCGATTGCAGTGAGCATAAAGCCGTTCACGGTATGGAGTTGAATAAAAAATAATATGAAATCGTGAAGTTGTATTTGATGGGTGTCATGTAAACCGAAACCTTATAGACGCTAATCAATGCAAGTTTCAGAAAAACCATAATAATGTTATCTGAATTTGCAAAGATTACCGAAAATCAAATATTTGACCATCATGGTCAACTAATCTTCATGATTGGATGCTGCCAGTTTGTACAACCTGAGCAAATAACTAGTTACATAGATAAAAGCTATTAAATAGATTTGTATAATCGATTGGATATATCGCAGTAGCGGCTCCAAACTTAACCCTGACATATTGGTCTAGTTATTATTTGAACAAAAAAGCGGAGGCAACATTATGGAACTGAAAGGCAGTAAAACTGAACAAAATTTGAAAGACGCTTTTGCTGGCGAATCACAGGCGAATCGTCGTTACCTGTATTTCGCAGCCAAGGCGGATGTTGAAGGTTACAACGATGTAGCAACTGTCTTCCGTTCAACGGCAGAAGGTGAAACAGGCCATGCTCATGGTCACCTGGAGTATCTGGAAGAGTCCGGTGATCCGGCAACCGGTTTGCCCATCGGTGGTACTCAGGACAACCTGAAAGCGTCAATCGCAGGTGAAACCCATGAATACACTGATATGTATCCGGGTATGGCAAAAGCAGCACGCGACGAAGGTTTTGAAGAAATCGCTGACTGGTTTGAGACGCTGGCTAAAGCTGAGCGTTCTCATGCTAATCGCTTCCAGAAAGCACTCGACGAAATCAGCTAATGAGTGATCGATTTGCCGGGAGCTATAACTATTTATAGTTATAGCTCCCGGCATCAATTAAAAAGAAGGATAACAATCATGGATACACCGACGAAGCAACCCCGCGAAGGCAGTCTGGAAGCGCCAACCAGGCATACCATTGATTGGAAAAATCCGGACTACTATAACGAAGAAGCCCTGTTCAAGGAAATGGAACGGGTATTTGATGCCTGCCACGGTTGTCGACGTTGTGTGAGTTTGTGTAATTCTTTTCCGGTACTCTTTGATCTGGTCGATGAGTCCGACACCATGGAAGTGGATGGTGTTAAGAAAGAAGACTACTGGAAAGTGGTCGATGAATGTTACCTTTGTGATTTATGTTTCATGACCAAGTGTCCCTACGTGCCACCCCATGAATGGGATCTGGACTTCCCACACTTGATGTTGCAGGCGAAAGCGTTCAAGTTCAAACACAAAAATGACCAGGTCAAAACCCGCGATAAAATTCTTACCAGTACGGATAAAGTCGGTTCATTGGCGGGTATCCCTATCGTAGTCAATATGGTCAACGCAGCGAACAAGAACAAAGCTGCACGCAATTTAATGGATAAAACTCTGGGTGTGCATCCTGATGCCAAGTTGCCCGAGTACCATAGTAATACATTACGCAAGCGATTAAGCAGAATTGATAACACGAAGATTCAACCTGAAGCAGCCGGAGCAACCACCGGCAAGGTTGCCTTGTTCACCACCTGTTACGGAAATCGTAACGAACCCAATGTGGGCGAGGATTTAGTTGCCATATTGCAGCACAATGATATTCAGGTTCGTCTGGCAGAGAAAGAACAGTGCTGTGGCATGCCTAAACTGGAGCTGGGTGACCTGGAAGCCGTTGCCAGGGCGAAGGAAGCCAATGTAGCGGTACTGGCCAGGCTGGTTGATGAAGGTTGGGATATCGTTGCGCCCATCCCATCTTGTGTGCTGATGTTCAAACAGGAATTACCCTTGATGTTTCCTGACGATGAGCAGTTAAAGAAAGTACAGAATGCGATCTATGATCCGTTTGAGTACTTAATGATTCGGCATGCCCATGACAAGCTGAAAACAGATTTCAAAAAACCACTGGGTAAGGTGGTTTACCATGCGGCCTGTCACCAGCGCGTGCAAAATATCGGTAGCAAGACCAGCCAGTTATTGAAACTGATCCCGGAAACTGAAGTTGAAATTGTGGAACGTTGTTCCGGGCACGATGGAACCTACGCCGTAAAAAGTGAATATCACAAAATATCCATGAAAATCTGCCGGCCGGTGGTGAATAAAGTGAAGCAGGCCAACGCTGATTATTATGGGAGTGATTGCCCAATGGCAGGGCATCAAATTGAAAATGGACTGGAGCAGTCTGATGCGCCGTCCAAACCAACCACCCACCCTTTTAGTATGTTGAGAATAGCCTACGGCATTTAATGTCATACACTTTGGTTATCAGGAGGTTTGATCGAATGCAAAAGTTAAGCAAAGATACACTTTATAGCCTGGAAGAATACAGCAACATTCGCAAGGATTTCCGTAAGAAAGTGATGGAGCACAAAAAGAATCGCCAGGTTCATATAGGTCCGCATGCCACCCTGTACTTCGAGGACTTGCTGACGATGCAATACCAGGTGCAGGAAATGCTGCGTATCGAACGCATTTTCGAAGCTGAAGGTATTGAGGAAGAGCTGTCAGCATACAACCCCCTGATTCCAGATGGTACTAACTGGAAAGCCACTTTCATGATTGAGTATGGTGATCCAGAGGAGCGCAAAGTCGCGTTGCAAAAAATGGTAGGCATCGAAGATCGTGTCTGGGTACAAGTGGAAGGCTTTGAGCAGGTATTTGCAATTGCCGATGAAGACCTGGAGCGCGCGACTCAGGACAAAACTTCGTCAGTGCATTTTATGCGCTTTGAGCTTTCAGATGCGATGATTGCGGCTGCCCGGGAGGGTTCGAAAATTTCCATGGGTATCGATCATGTTAATTATCGATATAAAGTTGACGGCGTTGA
>NZ_CDLKIE010000518.1:0-4887 GCF_975902315.1 Kaarinaea lacus
CCCCACCACCACTTTTATGATATCGACTCTGGCTCGTTACACGACATCTGTAGTGAAAACCTGGCCATTGAAGGCTTACCCGAACCGCCAGCAGCGATGAAAATAAAAGACATTGATGTCATAGTGCGAGTATCATCAAAAACCCTTTAAGCTTTTCCAGCTCTCTCATTAATAAAATTTTTTACTGCCACACGCACATTACACAACTGTTGTAACTGTTTACCCGTATCTCTTATACTCGTTTCGCCACTCAGGTGAACTAAAACCACCCTGTTCGTTTCACTTGCCGGCGTAGCTCAGTTGGTAGAGCAACGCATTCGTAATGCGCAGGTCGGAGGTTCAAATCCTCTCGCCGGCACCAAAATTTTCGCCAAATACACTACTTAAACGCTTGGTTTTATGGAAATTCACATTAAGACTTATTTCCCACAGTGTAGGGATCTTTGTAATCAAAAACCTACTTACGAATACTTATATTTAATAGTTTTCCCTACTTAGGTAACTAATATTGTTTAATTATTAAACAGCGTTACTAATATCGTTTTTATCAATAAACATATAGATATAAATTACTTCCAATGACAAAAAAGCGGGGGTATCGTCTTCCTCAGACAAACATAACCCATGCCCCCATTTATGTTTGTCAGGCCGCGACGCCGCCCTGTTGCGGCCTTTTTTTTGTCTGCGTTTCTGCGCTTAAACTTTCCTTACACTGTGGTATAGTCCCGAGATAAACGTGCGTCTCAATCGGCTTTTATGGTGTAAAAATGCAGAAAAAATTCATAAAACTTCTTACCATACTACTACTAATACTACTTATTCCCTCTGTAAGTGCGAGCTATGAAGAAGGCCTGAAAGCCGCTGAAAAAGATGATTACAAGACTGCTTTTAAAAAATGGAAAAAACTGGCGCAAGAAGGTGATGTGAAAGTACAGGCCACCGTTGCCGTGCTTTATCACACCGGCCAGGGGGTTACAAAAGACTACAAAAAAGCATTTTACTGGTACAAAAAAGCCGCTGAAAAAGGTAATGCTCAATCACAGGCGAACCTGGGAGTCATGTACGCCAAGGGCACAGGTACCAAGCGCGACATGGTTAAGAGTTTCGCCTGGTACAGTGTGGCTGCAGCCGCCAACAAAGATAAAAAAGTAGGCAATGTACTTTGGGGAATCGATGCGGTTGCCTCCCAGCTATCAAAAAAAGACATGGCGCAAGCGAAGAAGCTGGCCAAGCAATACACGCAAAAATATATTGCCAAGAAGAAGTAACAAAACATAATGATTTGATACCCTAAAATTTTACATACACACCAACCATAAAAACACCGATAAACCAGCGTACCTCACAGCCACCACACTAATATGCAAGGAATATTCTTAATAATTTTTCTTGCAATCATCGCCTGGTATTGGTGGGACACCATGCAAAGCAAGGAATTGGCAAAACATGCCGGTAAACGTGTATGCAAGGAAGCAGGCGTACAATTTCTGGATGACACCGTAGAGAAAAAGAAAATCTGGGTGCGACGCAATGCCCGTGGTCGGCTAGAGTTATGCCGTATTTTCTTTTTTGAATTCGCCACCGATGGCGAGCACCGCTATCAAGGCCGCGTGGTAGTACTTGGCAAATATGTTTCCGATGTTAGTATGGATGCGTATCGTATCTCATAACAAATTTTTTCAAGCATCAGATTTCTCAACTTGCTTTAACGAAGGCTGAGGCCTGTGGCCGAGACCGACGATTTTTCCGAACAAGACCTGGATATTACCAAACAATTACCGAAATAGCGTTATGGCAATGATGTCTCTAGTCAGTTAGCCAACCTTGAATTACGGCTGGATCCAGCCGCTAAGGAACTGGTTAGCTGCCCTGCCCTTTACTGGTAAATGGGTAATTGTCACTTCGTCGTGGCCAAGTTGGAGAAAATGAAGTAGTACATCCAATTCAATTACAAAAGCTCGGAACAGTTTGGTACCGGTATTCGGGCATTCGATGACCTGTTCGAATGTATCATGACATTAATGCGCGTTCAGGCAGACCACGAGTTGAGCAAAGGCGTTACCTGAATCTGCGCTCCATCATTCTATGTGTCGGCTTGCGCACCAATATTAGCAAACCTGCCGTCACTGCCTTTAATGTGCACGATTACCCAGCGATGAAGGAATGAAAAAAATGTATCGGGAACTTCATCGCCACTGAGGGTTTTATAGTTTTCCACCTCGTTCTTCAAATCCAGCAACAGTTCTCGATGCAATAACTTATGTGAACCTGTTTCCCCGTATCCAGCAGTCTGCATGTACTGCTCTTCATCTAAAAAATGTTTCCCGGAAAAGACCACCAGTTTGTCCATCGTCTGCTCTATATGGTTTCTATGCGCTTTTTGCTGGTTGAGCACATAAATTTCTTCCATAATGCCAATCAATGCTTTGTGTTTGTCATTTAAACGGTCAACATTAATCAATAAAACCAAATGCACTGACAGGTGAAAAAATACGCTAACAAACATGACACACCTGTAATATTGTACGAAAATAACCAGGTAATTTAACGCAACCGCTGAACAGGATTGGGGTATGACAATCATACGCAGGAACGACTTCATTCAAAGTATTGCTGATGGCTTCCAATTCATTTCTTATTACCATCCCAGCGACTATATCAAGGCACTTACCGAAGCCTACGAGCAGGAAGAGTCACCCGCTGCCAGGGATGCAATGGCTCAAATACTAATCAATTCACGCATGTGCGCCGAAGGTCACCGGCCTATCTGTCAGGATACCGGCATCGCCATTGTTTTTATTAAAGCCGGCATGGACGTACGCTGGGACACAGACATGAGCATTGAGGAAATGGTTAATGAAGGTGTACGTCAGGCATACACTGATAAAGACAACATATTGCGCGCGTCTATGGTTGCCGATCCGGACGGTAGCCGCACCAATACCATGGACAACACCCCGGCAGTGACCCATGTCGAACTGGTACCTGGCGACAAAGTCGACATCACTGTTGCTGCAAAAGGCGGTGGCTCTGAAAACAAATCAAGATTCGCTATGCTGCTACCCAGTGACAACGTCGTGGACTGGGTGCTCTCGCAAGTGCCAGGCATGGGCGCCGACTGGTGCCCTCCCGGAACACTTTCGCTGGGTATTGGTGGTTCACCGGAAAAAGCCATGCTGATGGCCAAGTGGGCAATGATGGAGCCTGTTAATATCCATGAACTCAAAGCACGCGGTCCATCCACTCATACCGAAGAACTGAGGCTCGAACTTTACGAAAAAGTTAACGCGCTAGGTATCGGTGCCCAGGGGCTGGGCGGCCTCACGACCGTGCTGGACGTCAAAGTGACCGACTACCCCACCCATGCTGCATCAAAACCTGTGGCATTACTCCCCAATTGTGCTGCGACCCGACACGTGCACTTTACATTAAACGGGAGTGGACCGGCTAATTTTGAACCGCCCTCGCTGGATGATTGGCCGAATTTATCGCTGGATTTTTCCAGTAGCCGCAAGCTCAACCTCGACACCGTCAATCGTGATGAAGTGGCCACATTGAAAGCAGGCGATCGTCTACTACTGAGTGGAAAATTACTTACCGGAAGAGACTCGGCACATAAACGGCTTGTAGACCTCATCAACCAGGGCGAAAAACTCCCGGTGGATTTTCAGAACCGTTTCATCTACTACGTGGGCCCTGTCGATCCTGTCCGCGATGAAGTTGTCGGGCCGGCGGGACCGACTACATCATCGCGTATGGACCGTTTTACCGATACCATGCTGGACAAAGCCGGCCTGTTAGGTATGGTGGGAAAATCAGAACGCGGACCAGCCGCTATCGAAGCCATTAAAAAGCATGGTGCCATTTATTGTATCGCCGTTGGCGGTGCGGCATACCTGGTTTCCAAAGCCATCCGCAACGCAAAAGTGCTGGCTTTCCCGGAGTTAGGCATGGAAGCCATTTATGAATTTGAAGTGAAAGACATGCCCGTAATTGTCGCCGTGGACTCCACCGGTAATGCAGTACATCAAACCGGGCCGGCTGAGTGGCGCAGAAAGATCGGCAAAATCCTGATAGCGAATGATTAACTGCCAGCACATTCAAGTTAACGATGAATATTCTGACAGAAGTTCTAACCGATCAGAAAACAACATACGCATATCGAAAAGGTTTAATTTTTCACGCTTATAACTGCTCGTGGGTGCTACTCATTCCAGGTAATCTGATTTAAATATAGAGATTGCAATCATAATCAGCAGCCAATAGAACTATTTTCTATAATCATCTGCTAAACTATAGCTTGTCATCCGACGCATTACTTGTGACAGATAATGTATTACCCCACTTACCATGAACTCCTTAATTAGTGAGTTACTTACAATAGGTCTAGCGGTGGCCATGTTGGGCACTTAACAGGAGAAAACTGTGAGATCATTACTTCTTTGTATAATTTTAGTAAGTTGTATTGGATGCGCCTCGGTAACTAAACAAAAAGTAGATTTTAAACCCACCGATGAATCAGAAATCCTTCAGACCAATAAACTTACCCACTTGTGGTTAGATACCGGATATAGCCGCACAATAGAAATAAATTCAAAATGGAGTCTTGTAGGGAGCATATCAAATAAAAACATCCAGGGAGGAAAAGTCTATAAACCCGTGAACGATGTGCTAACAATTGAGGGAACACAGATATACGAAGCGTATCTTGTGGTTTCCAACGGTAAAATTGTTGGATTTTATCTTCCGGCCTCTTCCAAATATTCTCCACTAAAAAACCAGGTAGAATTTCCATAACCATTTATAAGGAGATTTGTTGTAATGAAAAACTATAAGTTATTATTCATCTGCTTCATCATTGTCCTGGCTTCCGGATGCGCTGCTTCG
>NZ_CDLKIE010000519.1:0-3540 GCF_975902315.1 Kaarinaea lacus
AAAAGAGCGCGTATTGTATGTAAATTTACCTAAAATTGAAACAGTTATCTGACCACATCTGCACGGCGTTTGTTGCTAATTTTTACCCAAATATCCCCCAGATAGGCGAAGTTCAGTCCAGGCGCGCCACGGAAACAACGCAAAATCAACGCTTAGAAGGGCATTCCGGGGGGCATACGGCCTTTCATGCCGCGCATCATCTTCTTCATGCCGCCCTTGGACATCTTTTTCATCATTTTCTGCATCTGGGTAAATTGCTTGAGCATCCGGTTCACATCCTGAATTTGTGTACCTGACCCAGCCGCAATGCGCTTTTTTCGCGAGCCATTGATTACCTTGGGAAAACGCCGCTCATGGGGGGTCATGGAATTGATGATGGCCTCCAGGCGCTTGATTTGCTTGTCATCCACCTGGTTTTTCATGGCCTGGGTCATGCCGGACATACCCGGCATTTTATCCATTAACCCGGCCAGTCCACCCATGTTCTGCATTTGTTTGAGCTGAGACTGAAAATCTTCCAGGTTAAAGCCTTTGCCTTTGGATACTTTTTTCGCCAGGCGTTCCGCTTCCTGGCGGTCCACCTTCTGTTCCACCTCTTCGATGAGACTCAGCACGTCACCCATGCCGAGAATACGCGAAGCCATCCGGTCGGGATGAAACGGTTCAAGTGCGGTGGTTTTCTCGCCAATTCCCAGAAATTTGATGGGCTTTCCGGTGATGTGTCGAATGGATAACGCCGCCCCACCCCGGGCATCACCGTCAGTCTTGGTGAGAATCACACCGGTGAGCGGCAAGGCATCGTTGAATGCCTTGGCAGTATTGGCCGCATCCTGGCCAGTCATACTATCCACTACGAACAGGGTTTCTACGGGAGCGACTGCGCCATGCAGGCGTTTTATTTCCTGCATCATTTCATCATCAATATGTAAGCGGCCTGCAGTATCAACTATAAGTACGTCCTGAGCTTGTTTGCGGGCGGAATCGATGGCGTTGTTGGCAATATCCACCGGATCCTGACTGGGATCACTGGGAAAAAAGTTGGCGCCAACTTCCGACGCCAGGGTTTTCAGCTGGTCAATGGCCGCGGGCCGGTAGACGTCGGCGCTCACCACCATGACCGATTTTTTCTTCTGCTCAATCAACCAACGGGAAAGTTTCGCGACACTGGTGGTTTTACCAGAACCCTGTAATCCAGCCATGAGTACCACGGCCGGTGGTCGAACATTCAAATCCAGTTCTTCATTGGCCTGCCCCATCAGGCTTTCCAGTTCTGCCTGAACAATCTTGATGAAGGCCTGCCCCGGAGTGAGGCTCTTGGTGACATCTTCCCCCAGGGCACGTTCTTTCACCTGATCCACGAATGCACGTACCACGGGCAAGGCAACATCCGCTTCCAGTAACGCTTTGCGGACTTCACGCAGGGTATCTTTGATATTGTCTTCCGTGAGCCGAGCCTGGCCTCGTACCTGTTTGATGGTCTGCGAAAGACGATCCGTTAAATTTTCAAACATGTGATTATCTAACCTACTGATAACTAAATTGATTAATTATAAACTTACCCAAAGACGGAGGCACATTTCCGCCATCGGCAATATACGGCTAATTCCAGACAAATCTGGTGCGGGGGTATTATAGCGTGAATTGCTTTCCACCGTTCAAGCGATGGATATTTCGATCAGGAATCGCAACCCGGCATTCGTCCACAATGGTATCTTCCTTGCCAGGTTTGGTATGTGAGATATAGATGTCCGGTTGATGACGCAGTTTGACCAGGTCCAGAGCCAATAATTCAGGGGAATAATGCCCTGCACGCTTGGCCAGGTCCTCGAGTACATTGGGAAACGCCACTTCGCAAATTAATAAATCCAGCTTTTCGTAGCGATTCAGTACTTCCCAAAAATTATCATGATTGGTGGTATCACCCGTAAATGCAAAACAACCCGTTGCGCATTCCACGCGATAACCCACGCCGGGAACAATATGGTTCACTTCTATCATTTCAATGGTGCGGTCACCCATTTGCATGGTAGTGCCGGGTGCCATGGTCTCAAATGCCATGACAGGATTTTCTTCAGTCGGTAATTTGGAAAAATCTGGCCAGATGGTCCAGTTAAAGATATGTGTTTTCAGGGCTTCGATTGTTTTAGGCTGGCCGTGAACAATAACTGGTTCCGTGATGCTGCTGAAAATACTATCGACCATCAAGGGTAAAAAAGTGAAGTGATCCATATGCGTGTGAGTCAGGAAAATGTGTTTAATTTTCTCCAACTCTTCCAATGTGAGATCGCCCACGCCGCTACCGGCGTCGATAAGAATATCGTCGTCGATCAATAACGAAGTTGTCCTTAAATCAGCTCCAATACCGCCGCTGCATCCTAAAACGCGTAAGTTCATCTCTCACCAAGAGGGTAATGCCTTTTACACCCTGTTCTTCATTATTTATTGAGGAAAATTTTTACCGCTTATTTCGTACTGACTACGGCCACGGCACCAATTTCTTTATTTTTTTGGGTCAAATTGATGAATCACTTTGCCAATTCATGCAATATTCCCATTTTGTAACGCAAAACAGCTGGAATTTGTATGCTTATTAAGCAACCCTCATCGATTTATTAAGTATTCAATCAATGTTTATCGTGCTTGGGAATGATGATCGCTTATATTCAGGCTTGCGCAAATCGTGCCGATATCCAGCAAAATATATGCTTTCATTATTAACTGATTTTGTACATAATTTTATTGTAATTCATTTACTTAAAATTGCTATTTTTTTAGACGTAGAATAATACGCGCGGAATTCTGAATTTAAAAAAATCCGTCGAATCTGAACAGCATTGTTGATCGTTCATTTTTTTATTAAATAAAAGTAGAAAGACTTTACCATATGTGGATATCAGGAATGACCGAAAAACCATCAAAACAAATTTGTTCAACAATCCACTGGCATATAGTAATCGCATAATTCGCGCATTATGTCCCCTACACGACCGCAAATAGACTTACTGGGAAACACAAACTCTAAATATGATTTCAACCACCGTTATTAGCTCGGCTACCATCGCGCTGTATTTACTGACTGGTATTCTATTAGCAATCCGCCTGTTTGGCCGAAAAGAAACCCAGCCTGATTCATTGCTTTATAAAAAGAATGGTTTGTTGGTACTAGGTCTCTTTGCAGTAATTCTGCACGCGATAGTTTTGTACAACACACTTTTTGTTGCCGATGGTCTGGATATGGGATTCTTTAACGCTGGTTCCTTGATTCTCTGGCTAATTGCGCTGACCATCATGCTAGGAGCCATCGCCAATCCCGTCGAGAATCTGGGCATACTATTATTACCGCTGGCAGGCTTATCCATTTTATTCAGCATGCTGTTTACTGCCGAGCATACATTAATGCCCGCCCAGGCCATGGAGTTGAAAATCCATATCCTGATGTCAATTATGGCATACGCCCTGTTAACCATTGCCGCTGTACATGCCGTCGTGCTATCTATTCAGGATAAACATCTGCGCAACCGCAAACCCGGCGGATTTATA
>NZ_CDLKIE010000520.1:0-7345 GCF_975902315.1 Kaarinaea lacus
GCGTACGGAAAAATGGCATCTCGAGTTGCTTTAGCATAGTATCAATTTGATCCCACTCGTCATTCAACTCGGCCTTTTCGTTACTGTAGCCTTCAATATTATCACCGACGTTAATGACGAATTCCGGCTGGAGCAAATTTATCTGATCCATGGCTAACTTAAAGGTACCGAGTGCGTTGGCGCCGCCGGTTCGATCACCGATAATGGCAAACTGAAAGTTGTCGGGATTGTTCCTGAAGTTCTCGGTTGACCAGGGCTTTGCACCCGGCAAGGCTGCTTGATCGTAATGGAACGCTTCCGTAACAGAGGATTGCTCGGATTTACTGCAACCACTCTGTAAGAAAATACACGCAAGCGCAATTGCGGCAATAGATGTCAGGAAAGTAATTTTTTTGATCGTATTCATTGCAGTGATACCCTGGTTGATTTTGCTACATGTATATTCACACATGCTTTGTAGTTTAAATCTATTTACTTATATCTCCTTATCATTATCTTCAATTTGGCGTGTACCAAATTGGCGAGGTATAGGCGCGTTCCTGATGACTGGCTGGTACGTCTTTCGGCAGGTCAACACCGAAGAACGCGGCATCGTAAGTGGTCCAGCGCGGCGTCGGGATTTCCAGCACACGCACATAATAAAAAGCCTTTTGCTTTGGATCGAATTTGGAATCTTTCCAGTACGCCAGCATCAAGGCATCACCAATGCTATTGGTGTAAGTGGCTTGCTTGACATTGACGGTATTGCCTACCGGCTTGCTGCAACGATGTTTTTTATTGATCTTGCGTTTATCTGAACACAGCACATCGTAAACCTGTTCGTGAGTTTTGCCGTTACTGTCCAGCCAGCCTTTTATAATCTGAATACGATCCAGATTGGCGCCATCAACATCACGGAGTGCTCGTATTACAAAGGTCGGCGCTTTACCTTTGGGTGCTTTTGATAAATCACCGCCCATGGGCACGCCGCGCTGGTAACCTGTTTTAGCAAAATCCGGACGTTGTACGTCTTCCTTGGTAAAATCCCAACCGGCAAACACGCGTACTGTCATTCGCGTGCCGGTAGTGGCGTATACTTCTTTGCGCGCAAAAGCATCCCATATCGCTTCACGGGTATTGTCAGTGGCCCACACTGCCGCTAAACCGGCAGCGAGTGTTTGTACATGACGTATGGTGATATCCGGACCGCCTGGTTTTTGGAAATAGCCGGTGATTTTTTCCCGAAAACGGCCCGGCATGGCGCTGGGCTCTCCCGGTGTGGCCTTGCCGAAGTAGTTGTTTTCTTCGGTGGTCGCCAGTGAAGTGTGAGTGTCGGTAGATCCGATCATGCCAAATTTAAAAGGATTAGCGCCCAGCTTTTGCTCGATTGCCAAGCCCCGCTTTAATGCCTCACGCGCGTATTCGCGCGGCAACATGTCTTTGGTCTTCGGCTCGGGACCAAAGCTACCCTTGTCCCAGGTGCCATAGTCGGCAAACTCGTCGTTTGGTGATAATGACGGATGCGCCTCACCATCACCTTTGATCTGCGTGACTTCATACACCGGTTCCCAACGCATGCGGCGCTCGGCATAGTCGCGGATTAATGGCTTCTTTGTGAATGTCACATCATCGAACATCAGTCCGTTGGAAAGATTTCCGTTGTGCGGGATTGCAAGCAACCGGCCACCGGTCTTTTTTTCATACGCTGCCATCCATTTCCACAGCTCTTCCGGATCGGAGGTATCGTAGTTGGAGATGGGAATGATCTGATCGGCCCTGTTTTTACCGTCGCGGAATATGACATTGCGGTGCAGGTTGTTACCGCCGGGGCTGGATGTCCACTCGAAACCAATCAGCGCTGTAAACTTGCCCGGTTCATTGAATTTCTCTGCTGATGCTGTCAAGCGCTGCCACATGGTACGGGTCAGGGCCTCCTGACCTTTGAGCGGATCCTTGCGCGCGGTCATGCCCTCCCCCCATAAGGTGTAGGCGTCACCATATTTTCCTGCATACACCAGGTTGGCAATCTTCTTGCCGAATTCAATTTTGAGTAAATCCGGATTCTTTTCGGCAATCATGGGCGCCAGACCCAGGTTCTCTGCATGGTCCGCCACCACAAGATAATCCAGTGGTCGCTGCAAACGTGCACGCACACCGTTACTGGCGACAACGATCTCGCCACGCGCGAACCGGTAAGCATCATCCGGCCCGAGCCGATTGCCGACCATACCGGCGTCCGTGGAATAGGCAGTATGGGTGTGAGTGTCACCCCAGAATACGCGCTGCGGATAACCCTGATTAAGATAGGGCGAGTACTCCTTTTCCCCTATATGGTCGCTCTTTGTCGGTCCACCGCCGTAACCGGCATATGGTTCTGCTGCAATGGCTATTGCTGAGAAATATACGACATATAAAACCAGCACAACATTGAACGTTCGCCATAGAGATTGCATACGGCTCTCCTTGTTTAATTGTTATTGCGCGCTAGCTCCATGCCTAATGAATAATTTCTTTGCTTGTGCTTATGAATTACACAATGCAGGAAAACAAGCCCTATTAATTTAGCAATCGCTAATACATAGTGAATTAGGTTTGTAATATCAGGCCATTATTATCACCGCTTGATAAAAGCTGACCTTGATCTAAGGCAATTGGCTCAAAGAAAAAATGTAACAAAATGCGTGACGTATATGGGTGCGATGTGTCATGAGAAGTAGCTTGATGCAAATGAATTATTTTCCAGGACAACTGGAGCTGTGATTTTGACGCAGCGCAATCTTTCTCTGATTAAAGCTAGGTGTGCGCTGCCAAAAGGTGTATATATATGCTTTAACTAATTAGAAAGAACGTAGAATTACACAACAATTGACAATTGTTACAACAGTGTTACGCAGGTGTAATCTAAGGGAAAATAAAAATAACGCATGGAATGGAGTAGAATCCTGTTTCTGGTGCTATTGTATTCAGCCTCAGTAGCGTATGCGGCTGAGTCACCTATATACACAACAGATCACTTTGACCCACCGCTTGTCACCTGGAATAACCTTAAAATCAGTGAACTCAAAGTTGCAGCGGCAACTGATGCTGACGGCGAGCCTGAAACGGACGCCACTGTTTCAAATAATAAAGAAACCAAATCCAGGCGAGACTGTGATGCTTTAACCTACGAAGTCACTTTATTCAATCCCTGCCCGGGCGAGAACGGCAAGCGCTTATGGAATGTAAGCAAGGTGGTGTTTGTAGGTGGTTTTGCCGTGATGGGTGTTATTCTTCTGTTACCGGAAGACATTTCCAAGTGGGATAAATCGGAACTCGGAGAAGGCCAGCTAATAGATAAATGGTGGGAGAACGTAAAAGCCGGGCCGGTGTGGGACAACGACAAGTGGTACGTTAACTATATAGGTCACCCTTACTTTGGCGGTGTTTATTACCAGGGCGCCAGAAAATCCGGTTACAATCAGTGGAATTCTATGGTTTATTCAGCCTTAATGTCGACGTTCTATTGGGAGTACGGCGTTGAAGCGTTTGCCGAAGTTCCGTCTATCCAGGACCTGGTGGTGACACCACTCGGTGGATGGATTTACGGTGAGTGGGCACATCATAAAGAACAGGAAATTCGCGCCAGGGGTGGTACGGCATGGGGTTCTAAAACCTGGGGCAGTATCTCACTATTTTTACTGGATCCACTTGGCAGCATTGACACCTGGGTAAGAAAAAAAATGAACAAAAATATACAACAACCCGTTTTTCATCTTGCCCATAGCCCGGTAGTGCATGTAGGCGATGGCGTTTTAGTAGACTACGATCATTGGGAAGTGAAACTGGCGTTTAAATTCTAGGAATATTTACGCATTTGAACTAACAATATGAAACTGGACATAAACACAACTCGAATTCTACACGCTATGATCGGCGTGTTATTGCTATTATTTTCAGTAACAGCAAATGCAAAAGATGAAATAACAACCAGCATACTCGAGTTTTCGGTTAATCTTGGCTACACCCAATTTGATAGTAAACGTGAGCTTGAAGACACAGGAATCCTGGGCTGGGGATTCGGCATGCACTTTTCCCGACGTTGGGCGGCGCTATTAAATTACACGGCATTGAATACCAAAAGAACAGGCAGCCAGGCGGGCGAAGTCGTTGACGGACAAAAATATCATGCCGATGTGTACCGATTCTTTAACACCCAGCATCGCTTCCGCCCGTACATCGTGGCTGGTTTCGGTGGCGCGGATATCATTTCCGAAGGTGATAAGCGAAACGAAACACAGTGGAATGGCGGGCTGGGATTGTCGTACCGCATAACAGCAAAATGGTTCCTGCGTGGCGATGCAAGGGTATTTTATAACCCATCCGGTGACAACACTGACTATGTCTATATGATGGCCCTGGGCTTTCGTTTAAAAGAGGGCGAACGCGGTCGCTAGTATTCTCGTCACTCATTCAGTATCATAGTCTGGAGCAGGACGCACAACCCATCCAGACATATTGTGTTTAAAATACTCATCCCGATCATTCTGTTGACTGTTCTGGTGTTGAATCCCAGGATAACCGCTGCCCAGGAAGATGATATCGTGCCGGGCGTTAGTACGATTACCATTTCGGATGCCCGCCAATCCGCCATTGCCTTTGTTAATGCCAGCACCTCGCCTGGTTTAGAAGGCGCAACACTGGAACTCAATGAGGAAGGCCGGCAGTCGACCAACTGGCGCTCCAGCCTTGGCTTTAATGCGGAATTTACTTTACGTAACCATATCTTTGATGGTTATTGGGGACTTGCAATTGTTGGTGGAGAATTAAAAGACGACATTTTATTAGTGGGAGATCAGGGAGAAACGGTAAACCTTAACCTGCGTCGCCAGGTTGTAGCCTTGCGAGGCTCACTGGGACTGAGCTTTCCCATGAATCAGAATTTCAAGTTACGGCCCTATTTATCGCTGGTTGCGAGCGAATTGCAAACTAATGCCAGCTATCAGAATCTCACCGACCCACAGCAAAATGGCAGTGTCAATACCAGTGCCTGGATGTACTCCACGATAGGTACTATAGAAGCTATATATTTTCAGTGGTACGGCCATTATAAACTGGAACTGGACGTCCAGTATAACCTTATTTATACCGATTCTTTTAGTGAAGACAATCCCATTCTTGCTACTTATGACTGGAACGATGCGATAAAGCTGGAGGCCAAAATCAGCGGCGCGACCAGGTTTAATACTGAGGGACGCCCCTGGCGTTGGCAAACCTATGGTAACTACACGAATTTTCTCAGTCATAACGAAACAGCATTGGGTTATACACAATTGATTGAAATAGGTGCAGGTCTTGATTGGCAAATAAATATCAAGCCACTGGACTGGTTTGGCTGGCAATCATTGGGGATTCGACTTGGTGTGATTTTTGGCGAGGATGTTGAAGGCTACAATTTTGGTTTAACTGCAGAATGAACGCGCGATTCATATTTTTAATAGTCATTTTATGTGTCAGTGCATGTGTAAAAGCACCGGTATACAAGGGCGATAACTATGCGTTTATCAAATCCAGTCATGCCATTGTAAATGCCAACGGGAAGCAAGTGGAATCCGTCTATACGCTGGATTTAGAGGCTGGAGAAAACACATTGGTTGTTCTTTACCGCACTTATCGACACGATTATTACTGTGAATTTCAGTGGAATTCAAAGCCTCAGACCGCTTATGAAATTACCGACCAGGAAAATAAGTACCCGCTTACGCTCTACCGATGGGAAAGGGATAATGATTTGTGGGCATCACGCCTGGACCCGGTAGATCCCGTGAAATGTACAAAGAAAAACGACTAATCTATCGCGCCCCACAGGTGCGCTCCTACAAAATTCTTTAGCGAAGTGTGCTTTGCTACTGCATAGAGATCAAAACCTATCAAGCAATAATCAACAAGGCGAAATACGGCACTACATTAAATACCAGAAATAAGACTTTAAATAACCCAAGGAATGAGTACATAACGATATTAAAGGTGTCGCGAGGAATGGGAAAAAACTTACTCTGCGTACGATATACCAAATTCGGTGCTGACATAAACATAATGGTCCAGAAGATCAACAGGCCTCCATTAATGACGGTGCACCACATAAAGAAGTCAGTTAACATTTGTAAATTCATGCATATCCCTTAAGTCGAAATTATTCCATGACATTGATCATCCACGATATGCCAAATTTATCGTTAACGACCCCGAAGCTGGGCGACCAGAATGTTTTCTCCAATGGCATGACAACTTCGCCGCCATCAGCGAGTGCGTTAAACTTTTTCTCAGCATCAGTAACATCCGTCAATCCAATTGAAAGTGAGATACCCTGAAACGAGGGATTTCCACCGCAATGGCCATCTGAAGCCATAACAGGTGATTCCCCAATTTTAAAAGCAGCATGCATGATTTTATTATCGTCATCCACCGGGCATGCTTCCTGGTCAGGACTGTCTTTGAAACGCATCAGCATAGTAACTTCTGCACCCAGCGCATTTTTGTAAAACTCCAGCGCTTCTTCGCAACGGCCTTCAAAAAATAAATAGGGTTCGATTTGCATAAACGTCTCCTTGTTGTTGCTATCATCCTTTTACTCTGTCCACTGCATCCCGATTTTTTGACACAAGACTGACATCACACAATCTTATTATTTTTTACTGCATGCCTTGTCGATTTTTTGCCCCAGACCGATACGTTTAGCATGTTTCTGTTTTAACTGTTCCAGCTTTTCCTGGTCGTTGTCTTTCGCTGCCTGTACCCTTTCCTGGTATTCCCGATATGAGGTTACACTCTCATAGAACATCTCTTCATCTGTAATATCGTTTAGCGCCTCCGCAATACATTCACAATTCATTGATTTATTTTTCTCTTTTTCTTTCTCGCAAAGTACCATCATTTGTTCCCTGCTTTTCGCAAGCATGCCACCCTTGACTGCATTGTTGAAAGCCTGCTTATTTCTATCGTCAGCATAAAATGCAGACATGCCTGCATTTTCTGTCGCCATTGCATATGAAGAAATGAAAAACATAAAAGGAACGATCGACAGATACTTCGTTTTGACGTTGAACATAAAACTTCCTTTATGAAATTAAACAATATTGATTGTATACTGGTTGAAGCCTGATAAAAACCAAATTTCTAATGATTGGATTAAATAAGGACCATAATCCATTGCTCTGCTGTTTTCATTAATTTGGACCCTGTACCCTTCCTTCGGTATTCAGGTTCAACATACCAGCCTCCTATATATCCGATATTTTTTATTGCACACCCTTCATCAACTATTACGTGTATGGATGCCTCTAACAATCCAATGCTATGATCAGGTTTAATGTAAGCAAGAAACGTAGCA
>NZ_CDLKIE010000521.1:0-4463 GCF_975902315.1 Kaarinaea lacus
ACACCTGCCATAAAAAACAACGTGCCGAATTTGCCCGTAATTCAGTTCATCCCGTTCGGTACGATAAAATGACATGCACGCAGTGTCACAATCCCCATGGATCGTTTGGGGATGCAATGTTGAAGACCAATACCAGGAATGAAACCTGTTATAACTGTCACGCGGAAAAACGCGGTCCTTTTTTGTGGGCGCATGCGCCGGTTTCCGAAGATTGCAATATTTGTCATGTTCCCCATGGTTCTAGCAATGTGCCGCTCCTGAAAAAACGTGCTCCGTTGCTATGCCAGCAATGTCATTCCACTCAACTTCATCCCAGTTTTGCTTACGATGGTAGCGCGACTACAGATTCCTTCAGAAGCAGATTTGTACTCGCTAAAAGTTGTATGAATTGCCACTACCAGGTGCACGGATCAAACCATCCGTCAGGTGCCAAATTGATGCGATAGTGAAGGATGAGACCCATGTATCACTTTAAAAACAGATACCAACCACTCTCTATTGAGTTCCTTGGTTTATGTTTGTGTGTAATTTCCATGTCGTCTGCGACTGCTCAGGAGGTAATTAATCAGTCGAGCATGGAAAGCATAACGTCCAGTTGGGAATGTAAATGGTGTCCCTACGAAGATAAGGCAGCGCCACAAACAAAAATGGAAGGTGGTGTGGGATATGTAACAAATGATTCATTTAAGTTTGGTGACTATACCGGATTAAATGAAGAAGGTGCTTACCTGATCGGCAACATGGAGTACTCGTCCAGAGACGAAGAAAGTGGTTACATGGATGCCGAAATTTATGATATTGGGCTGGACTCTCGGGAGGTTGGCGCAAAAACCGGGAAGCAGGGTAAAGTCGATGTGGATTTACAATACCGCGAGTTACCAAAGTTTAATTCTGATACTGCAAAAACACCTTACCAGGGTCGTGATAATCAAACACTGCCATTGAACTGGGATTTCGCTTCGGGTACCCAGGGCATGACGGAGCTTGCGAACGCTTTGCATCAAGTTGATCTCTACACCCAACGCAGGACTTTTTTGCTTGCAGCGGATTATTATCAAACCAAATCATTATCCTATGGGCTCAGTTTTCAGCGTGATACCAAGGAAGGGTTCCGAAGCTCGGGAATGGCGTTGGGAAATACTTTTGGATCAGCGCGCAGTGCAATTCTGGCCACTCCAGTGGATAACATAACAGACCAGGGCGAAGCAAAAGTCAGTTATGTCAAACAACGCTGGCAGACCGCGCTTAGTTATAAGTTTTCTAATTTTAAAAATGATGTGGAGAGTATTCGCTGGCAAAACGCTTTCTCAGTGCCTACTGGTGTTACTGAAGGCCGGGGTGGACAGGAACCCGACAATACTATGCAACAATTGACTTTGTCTGGTTCATACCTGTTTGGTCAGTCGACGCTTGCTTCGGCATTACTTTCCTACGGACTACTGGAGCAAAATGATGACTTTTTGCCTTATACGATAAATGGCAGCTTATCACCACAGCCATTACAACGAACATCGCTGGATGGCAAGGTGAATGTTATTAGCGCAAATCTCGCTGTAAATTCAAGGCTAACGGATAATCTTGATATTGAAGCCCAGTATCGACAAAACGAACAGGACAATGACACGCCGCAGGCAACCTATGATTATGTTATTGCGGATACTTCTGTTAGTACACAACAGGAAACAAATACGCCTTATAGCTTTCGTCAACAGGAAATATTGGTTGAGGGCCGTTATCGCATGAAAAAGCCTCATAAGTTTGGCGTGGGCTACAAATATGAAACTTACGACCGAACTTTTCAGGAGGTTGAAACCACAGAAGAAAACAGCTTGTATGGCACCTATCGAAATACAGTGAGTAAGAAATGGAACTGGTTTTTACGCCTGGAGGCAACGGGCCGAGATGGTGATGAGTATACTCAAGTACCTTCAATTACGCCGGCGCAGAATGATTTATTGAGAAAATATAACATGGCGGACAGAACCAGGCGCAAGGCAGTATTCTCCGTTTCTTATGTGCCTCAGACAAAATGGCAGTTAAGTTTTTTTGCTGATTACGCAAATGATGATTACGAAAACTCTGTTATTGGTTTAACCGAAAGCCAGCAAACCAATTATTCCCTGGACTTCCAGTATAACTTTAACAAAGCCGTTACATTAAACATTGACTACACCATAACAGATATAGCTTCCAAACAGGCCGGAAGCGAAGCGTACGATATTCCCGACTGGTTTGCAGACAATGATGACCAGATAAATGTTGCACACCTGGGGTTGATTTATCACATTATTCAAAACAAATTTAAACTGGGTTTTGACTATTCCTATGCCGATTCCACTGGCGATATTTCAGTTTCCACTGGAGTACCATACCCCACACTAACCAGCACTCGCAATACCTTCAAGATTTATGGCGATTATAACTTGAGCGAGCGTTCTGTATTACACGTGCAATATCGTTACGAGGATTATAGTGAAAGTAACTGGGCAATCGATGGTGTCGCACCCGATTCCATCAACAACGTGTTGACCATGGGGGAAGTGAGCCCAAACTATAATATAGGCGTGTTTGACGTTAGCTTCAGGTATTCGTTTTAGTTTGAATAGTTCTGTAATCCATTAGCCATAGAAGAATTATTTCAAGCTGGCGTAATAATGAAGTACGTCTTCAAGACCTTCCTTGCCAGCTTCCTTTTTCAACTTTTTAATCTTGGTTACCATCATGGGTGCCACGCGGCGTTTTTCGTCCAGGTAATCCTGGATGGCCTGGCGCAAATAAGGCATCCATTGTCCGGCTAAAAAACCATAATTGTTTTCGGTAATTCTACCGGCGTTTTCGTGGCATTTTTCGCAATATTTATTATGTAGCTCTTCGCCTTTTTTTACCCGGGCTGGGTCAAACTCCTGTTTCACAGGCTTGAATGTTTGTTTGGCATAAAAATCGGCAAGTTTATCTACTTCTTCCACCGATAAATTATGCACGTAGGGTTTCATTAAATCTGAAGGTCTGCCGTTGTTCTGGTAAGCATCTATCGTATGCGCAAAGAATTCTTTGGTCATGCCGGCAATAGAAGGGATGCTCTTATTAGGGCTATTGCCATCAGCGCCATGGCACATACCACACTTAGCTGCTACCTTTTCGACGTCTTCAGCGCCGACACTAGCAGGGAGCGCAGTGGCAAGTGCAGTGATCAGGATGGAGACATTGAGTAGTTTAACGTTTTCCATAACTTTACCTCGTTGATTTAGCATCCGTGCAAAAATGCTGATTGATTAAATATTAGTATAGCACTGGTATATTAAGCTATCTGGTATTCAATACATTGATGTGGAACAATCACTGCCTTTGATTTCATTGGCAATTAGTTTTTGCATTAGTAGTGCTACAGAATATATTCTATACACGGAAAAATAAGTTTTATCAGCAACTGAAAAAAATGGATCCCAGCAATAGGGGGGAATGGAGGACAAAATTATGGTTAATTACCAGGGAAGTTGTCATTGTGGTGCGGTGCGGTTCTCCTATGAAGGGGAACCTATCGTGAAGGGGTTAAGGTGTACCTGTTCTATATGCGCCCGTAAAGGTGCAATGATGACCTCAGAGATGATTCCTCCAGAGAATTTTTCCATTGACGCGGAAGATGACGCATTAGGGCTTTATCAGTTTGGTATCAAAACAGCCAGGCATTACTTCTGTAAACATTGCGGTATTTATACCTTTCATGAAACCGCACGTAAGATAGGTCATTTTCGCGCGAATATTGGATGCATCGATGGAGTGGATCCCTTTGCTCTGGAAGCTGATGTATTTGACGGTAAGAATTTGATGTAATCGTTGATTGCGCTGCGCGGCCCCGCGCCTGCAAGGGTGCGGGGTAAAAAGTGGGCTAACGGGGTGTGACAAACCGCTAAGAGTAATAGGTATTTGCAGGAGCGGAGCTGTGGCCCGCCATTGAATGCGGTGGCTAATACAATAACGCATTGTCAAACTCAACGGAAGAACAGGGCATGACTCCCCATGATTTAGCACTTCGCTATATGGAAATATTTTTTTCGGGTAAGGATCTGGATCGCCTGGGAACAATTCTTCATGAAGAATTTCAGTTTCGTGGGCCGCTTTATCAATTTGATTCAGCGCAGGATTACATTGCTAGCCTGAAGGCAGATCCACCCGCTAATTGCAGTTACAATATTATTTATTCATTTGAGCAGGTTAACCTTGTTAACCTGATTTATGAGTTTTCAAAACCAGGTGTAGCAACAGTTATGTCGCAATTATTCGGAGTGCTTGATAATAAAATTTCTAATATAGAGTTGATCTTTGATAGTGGCGCATTTGCTGGAAAAGACTGATGTGTAGTAGTGCAGTTTGTATAAGTATTGAAAGGAAATCTGGGGTTTATAAAAAATTACGCGCAGGGACGCTTGGTCACCTGCGCGTAGTTGTTTCGGACAACAGTTTAC
>NZ_CDLKIE010000522.1:0-4612 GCF_975902315.1 Kaarinaea lacus
GCACTACAAATAAACTCTTCATCCAGTCCCACAATAGCTGGCGCTTGTGTGTCATAAAAATAAAGATCATAGTCCAGCACTTCCTCCACTGAACTTTCCGGATTTTCACTCAATAGCTGCATTTTCAATAATTCACGAAAGTCTTTTGTTTCATCTTCCTTAACCTGCATGATCACCGGCGGCAGCTCTTTTTGAGGATTGATATTGCGTTCTTCATTAACCTTACGATCCAGATGAATCGCCAGGCTGGGAATAACGGCGATAGGATCTTTAAAATCAATAAGGGCAGTTTCCAGTTGACCATACTTGGTCACATAGTTAATGCGACCTGCCAGAGATAAATCACGGTCGAACCAGGGGCTAAACAAAGCACCGCCATAGACCTCTACACCCAGTTGCAGGTAGCCCTTCTGTGTTATCTCCGGTGAGGGTTTAACTTTAAGACAAGGACTGTCGGTGTGTGCACCCACCATACGTACACCCGTCTTCACGACATCGTTAGCGCTGGTTCGAAAGGCAATGATCGAAGAGCCATTGCGTGTGACATAGTAGTTCTGCCCAGGCAGCAGACTCCACTGATCCGATTCCTTTAATTCGGCAAAACCATTTTCACGCAGAATATTTATCATATTCTGCACCACATGAAATGGTGTGGGTGAATCTTCGATAAAATCCAGTAAATCAGATGTGAATTGTGCCTGGCTCATAGGTTATTCCATTGTAATTTTTTAATTTATAATATTTGTAATTATGGGGTAGCTGCATTAAATCCTCCCTCGCCCGCCTTTACAAAGGAGGGAACTTACATCCTACGTCATTAGACCATCTTAACCTCCCCCTTTTTAAAGGGGGACTGAGGGGGATTTATTCTATTAAATCCTCCCTCGCCCGCCTTTGTAAAGGAGGGGACTTATACCCTACGCCATTTGACTGTCTTAACCTCCCCCTTTTTAAAGGGGGATTGAGAGGGATTTAAAATAGCTACCCGTTTCTAAGCCGTGTTGGGTTTCACAAAATGCCTGCGTGACTCAAACACACTGGCTTTAAAGCTTTTACCTTTTACCTTAATGTGTCGTTTAAGCATAACATCAAACAGTACAGGATTATAATGCCGTACTTGTGACATTATCTCCGCATCTTTGCTGGACAACATATCCCAATCAACGAAGTTCAACGGTGAAAATACTGGCATTACACCGGGCAGTGGATAGTCTGATCCATAGAGTAACCGGTCATGCCATTCATCGGTTTCAACAATCTTTTCCACTTTCCAGCGATCGCGATTAACCTGGGTAATCGCAGAAATATCACCCAACGCCAGGTGTTCATAGCGAGGTTCAGCCATCAGGCGCGCAAACAATTCCAGATTGTGCTCCTCAGGACCATTATTACCCCGGTCGATATCGACGCTTTTTCCTAATGTAGCACAGTGCGCAAAGATCACCCTTACCCCATGATCTAGGGCGCGGCGGAACAATAGCGGGTTGTTATAAGTTTGTCCGGTGGGTGTATCAACGGCGTATTCCGCCCCAACATGGGTTAGCAAAGGTAGATCGTGCTTTACCAGGGCTTCATAAAATGCATCGCACTTCGGACTACTGGCATCGATACCCATCGCGCTGGGCAACCACTTGATAGCGCGCGCATTGTTGTTTACTGCGCTTTGCAGGGCAATAACAGCATCTTCCCGATAAGGATGAATTGAAGCGATCCATTCAAACTGGCTGGGATACGTGTTTGCCAATTGCCGGGCATACTCGTTTGGTGTATGAAACGGACTGTATTCATGATTAATGGTGCCGTCTTCATTGCGATAATAGTCAAATCCCAGCAGCATATAGCGAAACCCTTCAGGCAGGTCCGCATGTAAATCCAGCATTCGCTGCACCACACCTTCGTCAATGGTTTTTTTATTCCCAGATGTGGCACATGACGCATTCATATAAAATTTAAACTGGGTCAATTGCAGGGGATTCAGGAACGATTGCATCTCGGGACTGACCCAAATCCCGGAGTCGGAATCTCCGATCCCAATGAGGTGACAGTGACAATCCCACACCTGTTGTGTATCAATCCCCTCCCATGTCGCCTTAACGAGCTCGCTGTTGGCTAGTGATTCGGGAAGCCTGGCATCGAGGCAGTCATTGAAAAAGCCTTCATACGGCATGTACTGACAACCCGTCAGACCCACCGAAAGTGCAGCCATTGATTTTAGAAACGCTCGCCTGTCCATCGGATTCATGCCTAAAGGGATTCCATTAGTGGTTACAGAAACAGTGGGAGTATTATAGAGCTTAATTATCAACAGGTTAACTATCAATTACACAATGCAGGCATAGAATGCTCCATGCAATCGACACTTGAGTGACCTGCATCCCACCCCCCCTGTGATGGGGTTCAAAATATAAAGAAAAAAAGGTCCCCGCCGATAACCTGAATGAAATATAGACAGTTTTGTAGAATAAACACAGGATATTGGTTATGAAAACATTAATCAAATCAATAAGTTTAAAGGTAGCTGCAATTTCCTTGATCGCATTTGCGGGTCAAAGTGCTGCCGGCAACACAGAATTTCGCTTCCAGGTCCAGGACGAGCAAAACGTTAAAGTCGGTTTCTGGAACAACGCCTACTATAGTAAAGACCGCGCACAAGAGATCGCTTTCGACAAAATTGCCAAAATGGTCCTGAAGCAAGGCGCGACTTACTTTGAACTGGTACAGCCCCAGGTCGCTACTGATTATGTGGCCACCAGCAGTACCGAAGGCCAAAACACAGCAGGCGCAGTGGTTAAGACCATGGTTAATGCTCCATCGCGTGAAGATCGCAACTGGGACAAATCCGGCACCGTGGTATTTCCACGTTACTTCTTTACTACGCAGGTAAAACTCCATAAAACACCACCACAAAATTCGCCGAACAAGGTTTACAACGCGCGTTACGTGGTAATGCGTATTCAGCAGATTGAAAAGCCGTTTTATTCAGTGACCAGAGCAGAGGCAGATGCCACTATGGCAGGCGCCGGTGATGCCCAACGGGGTACCGGCGCTACATCTTCTTCTTCCAATATGCAGGTTTCGCCAAAAGTGGCCGAGTGGACGAACAAAAGTTACCAGCATCTGCAAAAAGATGAATGGATTGACGCGATTCGCACAGCCAGTGCCGCCATCAACCTGAATCGCGATTTTGATATCCCTTATGTTAATCGTGCAACTGCGTACATTAAACACGGTTATAAAGATAAGGCACACACTGACGTAGATACCGCGCTGGCACTGAATCCTAACAATGCCCTGGCTATCAACATGAAGGGCTACCTGTTACAGAAGAAAGGATCACTCAACGAAGCCGTTCGTTTTTACGAAAAAGCCTGTGGTAAAAAACTGGAAATCGGTTGCGATAATTTCAAGGAGCTGGCTGGTTTTCGCCCGGATAACAAAACCGAAGAAGCAAACTATTACCTGGAACAATCTGCGGCTGCGATGGAAAAAAATCGCTGGGAAGAAGTGATTGAATGGGCAACCAAGGCAATCAATGCAGATCCGGAAAACTACCGAGCCTATGCCAACCGTGCTGGCGCATTGGCCGAAGCGGGACACGCCAATGAAGCTTTACTCGATGCCGATCAGGCCATTGCATTGAACCCCAATTTTGGGCCCGGCTACCATAATCGCGGACATGCCTATAAAGTCATTGGCAACATGCGTGATGCCGCGCTTGAGTTTGAAATTGGCTGTAGCCTGGGCGTCAAGGAAAGCTGCGCGGAATTTAAAAGTGTCAGCGCTGTTGCTCAAAAATAATCGCCTCCATCTAAGAAAGTAAAAAAAGCGCGAGTTTATAACTCGCGCTTTTTTTCTGCCAAATGTACGACGCGCTACTTCGTTTCTTCCACAATCGACTGCGCCGCAACATAATCTGTTTTCCCGGTACCCAACACGGGTACTGCAACCACGTGCATAATACTCCGCGGCACATTAAGCTCACTCATATTTTCCCGCTGTGCCTGTTGTAGCACTGCCTGACGATCAGCATCCTTCTGTGTTGTCATCAATACGATCTGCTCACCTTTACGCTCATCGGGTGTCGCCACCGCAGCATGCTGTGCATCTGGCCACACCTTACTCGCCAGTGCCTCTACCGCGGTCAGTGACACCATCTCACCGGCAATCTTGGCAAAACGTTTGAGACGGCCACGAATGGTCACATAGCCACTCTCATCGACTTCAACAATATCCCCCGTGTCATACCACCCTTCTCCCTGGTCACTGACAGGCGGCACCAGTTTGGCAGGATTATCCAGTAACAGATAGCCCAACATGACATTGGGTCCTTTTACATAGAGACGGGCGCCCGATTTCAGGCCAGGAACAGGATCAAGGTAATATTCCATCGCTGGTAAAAAGCGCCCTACCGTACCCGCCTTATTACCCATGGGTGTATTCACCGCAATCACCGGACTGCATTCTGTTGCGCCATAGCCTTCAAAGATACGCACGCCAAACTTGTTTTCCCATAACTCGCGCACCTCGTCCTTGAGCTTTTCCGCACCCGCAAAAACATAACGCACGCTGTAAAAATCATAGGGATGAGCGTTTTTCGCGTAACCCGCGAGAA
>NZ_CDLKIE010000523.1:0-5419 GCF_975902315.1 Kaarinaea lacus
CTTGTCCTCTACCGTGTCCTTGGCTGTCAACATCAGTACCGGCGTGGCTTTTTTTGCGACTTTTCGTAGTCGTTCGCATACTTCCAGCCCACTTATTCCTGGCAACATAATGTCCAGGATGATGGCATCAAATTCCCTGGTGGAGGCCATTTGTAGACCCGTTACACCATCTTTGGCGAAATCAACTATATGACCCTGCAGTTCTAGAAAATCGCCCAGATTGGCAGCCAGGTCATTGTTGTCTTCTACGATTAACAGTTTCATCGAATAAAAGTCTATCTACCCAAACGTTAAGCAAATGTTAAGAATAGCACGTTTAACCCGCCTGAAATCGGCGTCCTACTTAACATTTCCTTAACACAATAAATAGTAATCTGTTTTGGCGTATATAAGAATGTCATTTGACCATTTTTATAAACTCCCAGATGAACCAGCAATTGATTGGGAGCTGGGTAAAGCTTGCAACCTAACAGGAAAGTTTTGTCTGGTCTTAACAAAACATTAACGTGCACTGAATTTATAAGATACAAATTACAGCAGCTCGATAGCCATTATTGTTTTTGATGATAAATCAGTATGCTGAAGAATTGTAAAATAGTGTAACGATTTTGATCTGGAACAATGTTACGTACATATACTTTCTTCATAATCGCGCCATGAGATGAATTTAGGATATCCAACGGTTAAATTTTCCAATCACAGAAAGAATTTCAAATCCAGCTACTCACTTTATCAACTGAAAACTGCAACGATAATAGTATTGCTTTGTAACTAAATTCATAACACCAATATATGATGAGGGATACCATGTTTAGATATTTGATAGTTTGTGGTATGAGCCTTTGCCTGGGATTTCCCTACGCCCATGCTGGCGCCGTAGAACAGGCAAACTCGACAACCAATATATATGCTCTGGACTTAAGCTTACCAAAGTCTGCAATCACTTATTCCTCCGAGTCCGAAAGCAGTAACATGTATGGTTCGCCGCTTTTACTGGCTGCCGCCGAACAGGAGACAGCGAAGAAGATGACCAGCACGGAAGAAACATCGGCTGGCGAATATAAAGATCGTACTTTTACTGGCAACAAGATACACAAATATCTCGGTATTGGTTCTATCGGTGCAGCGTTACTTACTCTCGTTGCCCCAAAAGAAGAAGATGGCGCGCATGAATACCTGGCATTAACTTCGGCCGCACTCGCATTAGGTGCAGTGGGAACCGGACTCGCCTATCACTATGAAGACATTAGCATGGCTGGCGGAATCAAAGATCCCGATAACTTGCACGCCTTATGGGCAGGTCTGGGCGCGGTGGCAATTACGGCAGCGGCAGCTACAGGCCCTGATGTACCACATGCAACATTTGGTGCGCTTGGTACGATCGCTATGATGGTGGGCGTCAAGTACACCTGGTAAACCACTCGGTCAAAGTTAACACTAATATACTGCAGGAAATTTTATATGAGAACGATGTTAGCTGTATTGATATTGTTTTTCAGTCAGGTAACGCTGGCTGAAACCGCACTGGAACAGGCTTTCAATTTGTACAAGGGCTCAGAAAACCTGACCTTTAATGCAGAACGCGGTAAGGAAATGTGGAATAAGAAAGTTATCGCTGAAGATGGCAAGGAAAGGGATTGTAATGCGTGTCATGGTAAGGATTTCACCAAGCCAGGCAAGCATGTCAAAACCGGTAAAAAAATAGACCCTATGGCACCGTCAGTAAATAAAGAGCGGTTTACCGAGTTGAAGAAAATTAAAAAGTGGTTTAAGCGTAATTGTAAGTGGACCTATGGACGTGAATGTACAAATCAGGAAAAAGGCGATTTTCTCCTGTATCTTTCCCAACAATAGCTGATCGGATAGAGACTATGAAAAAGAATATTACCAAATTATTATTGTTACTTTGCCTGGCGCTTTTCGGAGCTTCCGTCGCACATGCGGAGAAGCAAGGTTACTGGTCATGGTTTTTTTCTTTTAAAAGAATGAAAGAGGTTGCTCCGATAACCGACGCCGTCTACGAAGAAGAATGCGGCTCCTGCCATTTCGCCTACCAACCTGGCTGGTTGCCGGAAGCATCATGGCATAAGTTAATGGATGCGAAAGCGCTGGAAGATCACTTTAAAGAAAATGCCGAGCTGGATGAGCAAACACGCAAACAGTTACTTGACATCCTCGTCGCTAACTCTGCTGATAAATCACGTTATAAACGCTCCAAAAAAATCATGGCATCACTTCCAGAAGGTGAAGCGCCATTACGAATTACGGAAGTGCCTTACATTAAGTCAAAGCACCAGGGTGTCTATGACGATGTCGTTTCCAAAAGCAAAAAGGTCAAGTCACTGAGTTATTGTGACAAATGTCATCAAAAAGCTAAGGAAGCAGATTTTGACGATGATACCGTTTATATTCCTGGCCACGGATATAATACCTGGTAAGTTATGTCAAACCGGTATTCTATACGTGAAATGTGTAGTTGATGTAAAATAATGTTTCTGTAGTCTTATCAATGAGCGATTCTTCGCGCGTTAATATCTGGGATCTACCAACCAGAGTGTTTCACTGGCTGGTCGTCGCCTCTTTTGCAGTCGCCTGGTTAACCTACGACGATAACCGCTTTCTTTATGTTCATGTATTTTCAGGGTATGTTTTCCTGGGATTATTGATATTCCGCCTGCTTTGGGGATTCATTGGTACCCACTATGCGCGTTTTCATACTTTTGCCCACGATTTTAAATCAGTCACAGAATATTTGTTATCCATGTTAAATGGAAAAGCCATGAGGTATATAGGGCACAATCCAGCAGGTGGCTGGGCGATCTTTTTCATGTTAGCACTTGGATTATCTGTTGGCATTACGGGCGTGTTAACCCTGGGCGGGGAAGAAGGACATGGAATGCTGGCGGGAAAGATTAGTTATAATATTGGCATTATTTCTCGTGAAATTCATACTTACGTTGCATGGGCCATGTTGGGTCTAGTGGTTATCCATTTAGCGGGTGTTATCATTGAGAGCCTTATTCACAAAGATAACCTGATCTGGGCCATGATTACCGGCCATAAGGAGGCTGATGCTGGTGTTCCAGGGGTACACGGTCATCACTTGCTTGGATTAACCATTGTGACTTTTATTTGTATCAGTTCATTAGTGTACTTCAGGGGCTACCTGGTCGAAACTGCCGATGAGCTTTATCAACCCTACAAGGGCCCTGAACTTCCGGATAATGCCTTGTGGCGTGAGGAATGCGGTGAATGTCATTTCGCGTTTCATCCTACTCTCCTGCCGGAACGATCCTGGCGTCGGATTTTTGCAGAACAGCATGAACATTTTGGTGATGACCTGGATCTGGATGATGAGACAATTGAGGAACTATTGGCGTTTCATCTCAAGTATCCTGCGGAAAGTAATTTAACCGAACCTGCAAGAAAAATTCTATTTTACACGCCGGAAAACGAAATCCCCATACGTGTTACTGAAACCCATTACTGGGAAATGAAGCACGAAGATATAAAAGACGCTTACTGGAAGCATAAAAAAGTAAAAAGCAAATCAAATTGCCCGGCGTGTCATCTGGATGCAAAACAGGGTACCTATGAAGATTCCGACATGCGGTTACCCAAATGATTAACAGTCTGATAAATTGCTCTACAATCTGGAAATTTCCAGTAGCTGGTTAAGGTCTTTGATGAGCATTTTTTTGTTCTGATATTCAATCAAATCTTCTGCTTTCATTTCCGACATCAGTCGAATAATCGTCTCATTGGCCACGGATAGTACATTCGCGATATCTACCTTGGTGATTTCCGATTGAATCAGGAACTGGTTGTCGTTGACCTGTTCTGCATGGGTATCACAAAGCTCACAGAGTAGTTGCGCCAGGCGGCCGCGAACGGTTTTTTCCCTGACCGATATTTGCTCTTCTTCGGATCTAATGAGCTCGGAGGATATTTTAACTACCAGGTTTTTAGCAAAGGCTGCATTGTTGGAGAGCAAATATAAAATGTCTGTTTTTGGTATATAACAGGCCTGCAAATTATCCGATATAACATTGGCTGTTCCCTTGTATTGAGTTTCAATAAAAAGACTGCGGTGACCGGAGGTATCACCTGGCAATACAAGACGTGAAAAACGAATATTGCCTTCCGAGTCCTTCTGAACCACTTTGGCCAGACCATTCAAATGGCAATATATACCGTCGACATCCTGCCCCTGACTAAAAAGAATATCTTTCCTCGACAGTTTAACAGTCTTCTTTTTTTCCGTGATCCAGTGAATTAAGTCCTCATCGAAATCTCTGAACAAACTTTTTTTCCAAACCGGGCATTGTTGGCAATCTTTCGGGAAGTCCATATCAACAGTTATATTCGATAAATTAGCAGTAGTTTCGCGTGATTGTATAGTTATATAGTGTAGCTTGATCCGTATTTTGATGGCTGATTTTACACTGATTTTTGCTTCAAGCCATAATTTATACCTAATACCGGTAGGGTCAAGCAACGACAGGGAAAGTATGCATCAAATAACTGATAGCCTTAAAAACATGATCTAGATCATGTTGTGTGATGTTGTGTTCCTCATTACACTTGATTGCACATGTGAGATGAGGGGGCGGATGCATCTCACCTACATACACGCTCGTGCAAGCTAAATGGATTGTGCATAAGCGTGTTAGTAATGTGCTAGTAACATGGTAGTAAATTGCTCAGTAGCCAATTGTTGAGCAATTAATGACTCAATGTGCAAGCGTCTATAAATCCCACCCCTCGCTATATTAGGAACCAGTAAATTTCTGACGTGAGGAAACCAATGACTAAATATACTTTTCGTTTGCTACTACTTTTGGGTATCTTTACTTTTGGTACTATCAATAGCCAGGCAAATACTTTACAGGATGTCTCCATTGGCATAACACCGGCAATGAGTACAGCAGGATTATTCATTGCGTACGAGAAAGGTTATTTCGAGGAGCAGGGCATCAACCTGGTGATGAAACAGATTCCTCGCGCAGGCGCGCAGATGATTCCGTTCCTCGCCACCGGTCAACTTATGGTGGGATGCGGTAATCTCAATGCCGGTTTGTACAATGCTATCGCTAACGATATTCCATTGAAAGTGGTGGCGGACAAAGGCACTGTTACACCGGACCACGGTTACCTGGCGTTGATCGTGCGAAAAGCGCATATCGATAGTGGACGTTACAGGGATTTAAAAGACCTGAAAGGCATGACGATAGCCCTGACAGCGCGCGGTGTGTCGCAGGAAATCGTTGTTGAAAAATATTTGCAAAAAGCCGGCCTGGGTCTGGATGATGTAAAGTTTGTCAATTTGAGTTGGGCTGACATGAATATCGCGCTTAGTAATGGTGCAATTGATGCAACTATTCAGGTGGAACCGCTGGTTGCCCGTGCCGTGGAAAAG
>NZ_CDLKIE010000524.1:0-17086 GCF_975902315.1 Kaarinaea lacus
CATTGATGCTTTTACCCGCGCTACATAGCCATGGTGGTCAGCGCCCCAAATATCAATAATCTGGTCATAACCACGACGTATTTTATTCAGGTGGTATGCGATGTCAGAAGCAAAATATGTCGGCGCCCCATTTTCTCGCACCAGCACGCGGTCCTTTTCGTCACCAAACCTGGAGGACGCAAACCACAAATTGCCATCCTTGTCATAAGTGTGTCCGGCTTCGCGCAACGACGTAACAACATCATTGATTGCACCGGTTTCTGTTAACGAGCGTTCCGAAAACCACTCGTCATACTCAACGCCAAAGTCTTTCAGATCGTGTTGAATATCTGCCAGTATGGCGTTTAAAGCGGCATCCAGCATGACACGAAAACCGGCGTTACCCAGAATTTCCCTGGCCCGATCGATGATACCATCAATATGCGCTTCTTTATCGCCCAGTCCATCGGGTGTTGCATCCGGTGGCAGGCCTTCAAAAATGATGGTCGGGGCACAGCGAAACTCTTCGCTATGGTCCCGATGCACATCTGCTGCGACATCAAAAACATAATCACCTTTATAACCATTCGATGGAAAATCCACCGCTTCGCCGCACAATTCCAGATAGCGCAACCAGACACTGGCAGCCAGAATATTCATTTGCCGCCCGGCATCGTTAACATAATATTCGCGATGTACAGAATAACCTGCCGTTGAAAGTAAATTGGACAAGGCCGCGCCATAAGCAGCACCCCTGCCATGACCTACATGCAGTGGACCTGTCGGATTGGCGGATACAAATTCAATTTGCACGCGGCGGTTTTTACCCAGCTCGGAGCGGCCAAATTCCGCCCCTTCATCATGAATCGTTTTGATAACAGAATAACCGGCATCGGCTGTAAGAAAAAAGTTAATAAAACCAGGACCGGCAATTTCCGTTTTTTCAACGTTTTCGTCTTTGGGAAGTACTGCCAATATCTGTTCAGCCAGTTCTCTGGGATTACGTTTAGCGGGCTTTGCCAACATCATGGCAATGTTGCATGCATAATCTCCGTGGCTACTATCACGGGTACGTTCTATCTGAACATCGGGATCAATATCAGCGGGTAACTGGTCGTTACGCTTAAGTTGCTCCAGGGCCTGGACAATCAGCTTTTGCAGTTGAGGTTTCATCGATACGTAAAAAATATTCAAAACAGGGTTGAGACAAAAGGCTCGCACATTATACAAACAATTACTGAAATTTGCTTGCTTTTGTTCCCGGTAACATTACCGCTATCAGTGACTTAGTATACATCGACCGGGTCTACGTCGATGGACCAACGAACTTTCCGACCCATCCTGGATTTTTCCAGTTCCAATATCCAGGGCTTTAATAGCCTGTGAAGCGAGCTTCGGTGTGTGGATTGAACAAACAACTGTGCGCGAAAACGCCCGGCGCGCTTTTCCATAGGACTGGGCATGGGACCCAGTAACTCAACATCTTGTACTGCAAACTCCTGAGCACGGTTTTTAGCTTCTCGTAAAAATTCCAGCGGCTGGGCAATATCTACCGCTTCGGCCCGCAACAGGGCCATATAACTATAGGGTGGCAAGTAAGTTTGTTCACGTTCTTTTAATGCCTGTTTTGCGAACTCAGCATAGCCTGATTGCAACAGGATTTGTAATAAAGGATGATCCGGGTAGTGGGTTTGCAACATCACTTCACCCGGTTTTTCTTCGCGCCCGGCGCGACCTGATACTTGTACTATTAATTGTGCCGTTTTTTCCAGGGCTCGAAAATCCACGCTAAACAGGCCCTGGTCGATGTTTAAAATTCCCACCAGGGTCACATCAGGAAAATGATGTCCTTTGGCCAGCATCTGAGTACCAATAAGTATTTTCGCGCCACCCTGATGAACCTCCTGTAACAAACCTTCCAGGGAACCTTTACGCCGGGTGGTATCCCGGTCAATCCTGATGACATCAACATCTGGCAACACTTTATTTAACGCCTGCTCAACGCGCTCTGTACCCTCGCCCACAGGAATCAGCGTCGAGCCACTGCAATCGGGACAACTTTGCTCAGCCCTTCGTTCCGCGCCACAATGATGGCAACGCAGTTTTTGCTTCCCATGATGATATGTCATATGGCTGTCGCAACGCTGGCAGCGCGCTATCCAGCCGCAGTCATGGCACAGCAGTGTTGGCGCAAAACCCCGACGATTAATAAACAACAACACCTGATTACCTTTTGCAAGATGTTGCTTCATCGTCTCCAGTAATTTAAGCGACAATCCATCGTGTAACGGTTGGCTGCGCAGGTCAATTAGATTGACTGATGGTGGTTTCGCTTTACCGTAGCGTTGTTCCAGCGTGATGTGCTGGTAACGCCCCTGATTCACATTATGCAGACTTTCAAAAGAAGGCGTCGCAGAGCCAAGTACTACTGGAATTCCCAGTATCTGCGACCGCACCACCGCCATATCACGAGCGGAATAACGAAAACCTTCTTGCTGTTTAAACGAGCTATCGTGTTCTTCATCAATGATAATTAATCCAAGCTCGGGAAAAGGTGTAGTAACTGCAGAACGTGTACCGATCACCACATTGATTTTACCGTCTTTTGCCCGTAGCCATGCATCCATCCTTTGCTTATCGGTCAGGGCCGAGTGTAGAACTTCGGTAGTATGATTCAGTCTCGACTGAAAACGCCGCGTCATTTGTGGTGTCAGGCTGATTTCAGGCACCAGAATCAATACCTGGCGCCCCTGAGAGACAACCTGGTCAATCAGCCTGAGATACACCTCCGTTTTCCCGCTGCCGGTCACCCCCTCCAGTAAAAATGGCTGAAATTCCTGTTGTGACTTAAGTACAGACTCCACCGCTAGCTGTTGTTCCGAATTTAACTGGAAAGCGACTGTTTCATTGTTATCCGTCCTAAATTTATCTGGCCCTGGTTCAATTGCTTTGTCTGAGACAACTAGGTCAGTTTGCTCGACCCAACCCTTGTCCATTAAGCGTCGCATGGGATCGCGCCAGTTGGAAAATTTGTCATTCAAGTCACTTGCCGGGACGGGAGTTTGCTGCTGGTTTAAGCACGAGAGAATTTCCATTTGTTTTGGCGAACGCTTCAATTCATCGGGTCTAATTTGCCGACCCAAATCTGTTGCCTGCCAGGCGGTGCTCTCTTTTGTAATTGCTAACTGCCCTTTGCGTAACGCAGCAGGTAGCGCCATGCCAAATACTTCACCAATCGCGTGATGGTAGTAATTGGCTGCCCATAAAAGCAAGCGCTGAACATCGTCCGGAATAATGGGCTTTTCATCCAGCAACTGTTGAATCTTTCGCAACTTGTTGTTTGGCACCGTCGTGGTATCGCTTACACCAACCACAATGCCACATACGGATTGGCGGCGAAACGGAACTAGAATACGACAACCTGAGAGACTGTTAGCCACCGCCGTAGCCTTAACGCTACTGGATGGAAGGTAATCGAAACATGAGCGAAGGGGTGATGATGGTATTGCGACTTTTATGTATCGAAAGGAATCTTTTAATGGCCGGGGCATAGAAATACTTTAACACTGTTCGATGCATATTGACATCTGCAGCATATCTGAGCCAGATAAAAAAGCCCTGTAGCTCTAGTGAGCTACAGGGCTGATCAAACGATGCAGTTGATCCGTTTTTACTTAGGGCACATCTCCTTCAACCACAACAGATGGATCTGATTCAAGCGTTGTATTGTCAGCTTGAATAATATTCGCGGTAACAACAATGTAGTGAGTGCCTGTAGCCAAACCAGATATCGCGTATGGCGGGCGTACATTAGTGGCACTGCCATTGGGAGCTGCAACCACGGCAGCAGAGTTACCGTTTGGATTTGTGCTCGTCCAATAAACATTATAGCTGGCTGCATTATCTAACAGTTGCCACCCTACAAAAACATCGGTTGTATCCGGGTCAAACGCGGTTTGAACATTGTACGGAATATCATCCAGGATCTCATCACAAGTCGTCATCGCGCCAAATGGACTACGATAACTGGGCGGACTATTCTCGTCTTTCAAATCATCCACAGAGGCAGGCAACCTGAACATTACTGTTTGCGAAGACTCCGTACCTGCTACACCAACGGTAGCTGTTAATGCCACGTTAACCCACAAGGCATATTCCTTGGCATAAACAATATCAAACAGGCCAAAGCCGTTAGCATCCGTGGTAATGGTACCAACCACACTGGCAACATTTCTCGGTTCAAGCGTTCCATTATTATTAAGGTCTTCGGAGGCATCGAGTACACCGTTGTTATTGGCATCCTCTCCTGCGTCAAGCAGCCCATTTCCATTTAAGTCTTCACCCAGATCTAATATACCATCCAGATTAAGGTCTTCATTACCACATGATGTGTTTGGCACTACATACCAGATACTATTAGTTTCGCTCCAGCTTAACCAGCCAGTATGATAGATGGTTGGAATCAATGTAAGCACGACATCGGTATTGGCAACTGCATTTCCGCCTGCATCCGTTACCAGAACCGTATAAGGATAGAGATACTGGATTTCCGCATCTTCTATTTTATTACCGGTACCTAACTTAACGAATAATTCATTCTGTGCAACAGTTAGATTCACTGTATCGCAGAGTGCCGGGGTTGCCACACAATCAGCACCATCAACCTTGGCCTGGATGGTAATACCATCTTTTGCCGTTGTTGCAGAGGTTGAAGTATATATAGTGGAGGCACGACCCTGTGAATCTGTGGTGTCGGTTGAGTTGGAAATCTGTCCTCCACTATTGTCCTTAACAATAGAAAACAGCACGTTCATATTTTTAACCAGATTATTGGTGGGATCACGCACTACAGCGGTCAGGGCAGCCTGTTCACCATTCGGTCCTATGGTTGTTCTATCAGCCTGCAAGTCGAGCGCATTGGCCGTTGTAGCAACAAATTCAATGGAAAGACTGGCTGTTGGTCCTGTCGGAGTGGTGGTTGCCGTAATGACAGAGGGGCCGGCGTTATCTGAATTAATCGTGATCGTCGCGTCTCCTGAGGCATTTGTTGTCGCAGTAGAAGCTGACAGTGTTCCCCTCGTGGCTGAAAAAGTGACTGTACTACCAACCACGGGATTGCCACCTGAACTCCAGTTTACCGTAACGGTATGATCTGTCCCGATATCTAAATCCGTCGCAGTCGGTGCTGAATAGGTAAACTGGTCATTTGAAACATTAATGGAAAATGTTGCACTAGCGCCCAATCCTGATACCGTAATCGTATCAGTACCACCTTGCGTACCCGTAACATCCACAGTAGCGCGACCGCTGGCATCGGTGGTCACTGATGCAGCGCTTAATGTATTACCTTGAGCGGATGCTACGTTAACCATCTGCGAAACCAGGCCCTGGCCATCAGAGTCTCTTACAAAAATTGTGAGTGTAGTGGTGTCGCCAAATACCAGCGAAGTTGCACCGCTCACAGTAATGATGGTTCCTGTAACGGCAATTTGAACCGTTGTTGATACAGTGCCGGCAGTAGCTGTAACCGTAATCGTGCGGTTGGTTGGATCACTGGCAGTGGTGAGATTTGCTGAGGCCACCCCGGTGGACGAAGTGGAACTTTGCGTCACGGTGAGGTCACCACCATCTGAGCTAAAAATTACGTCAATTCCAGACATGAGATTGTTGTTGGTATCTTTGACAATTGCACTGATATCAACACTATCTGTTGGACTCGATCCCAGTGAAGGCGTGCTGGTTAATAGCTGAATACTTGCTACGGTCGCACCTGTATCGGGATTAGTTGTTTGGGTAGGCGTGGTGGATGTACCTGTGCCCGTCGGATCACCAGTAAAACTATCTTCGCCACAACCGGTAGCCAGGCCAAGCACCAGCAACAGCACACTGGTGCCAAAAAGTTTTATATAAATATCTTTCGTTCTTGCGAAATAATTGATGCCCTTCATTTGCCTACCTACCTTTGGGTTGATTCCATGTTTCAATTAAAATCACGGCGCCATTATTGCCGCCTGAAAGTGTGTTCGAGAACGTGATCTATTTCAAGTAAGTTATTGTGATCACTTAGCTAATTTCACAACAATTAGCCATTTTACCCGTCAAATTTCGCTGTAACGCACATCTAAATGATGCACATTGTAATCCTCTTTTTTTGTCGGCTGTGTGGCTAAAATATTTAGTGGTATTTTTGTCTAATCTATAGCCAATTCACAAAGTTATTTCTGTTAATTAATCTAGGATGGAAAGGAGGAGAGGTTTTACTACATCCGTCATTTGAGAAGAGTGGCTCCTGCTACAAACAAGTCCTTGCTGAACATTATAAATGTGACCGTCGTTATTTTATACTCGCGACGTTGAAAAATTGCAACTAATACATCCGTTAGTTTTTACCGATTTATCCACAAAACCTGTGGATAACTATGTGGGTAAACAAGTGAATATAATGCTCTGTGGCGCTAGTTTATTATGTTTATGACAAAATGATTACAATGCACACAATTTTCATAATCTTGTAAAATCAATAAGTTATATTTCTTTTTCAGGGTTAACGGCAATTTGTTGGCGTTTTACGTCGCTGTACAACAAACAATCAAACTAAGTTGTGTATAAAATCCGTGGCGTGGAAAGCGTTGTCTTGATCCAGGGTTTAAAACTAATAATTATCACAACTTGCATGCATTGTTTGCTCTAAGTGCTTATTTTTTTATATTTCCTCAAACCCAAATCAACAAGTTGACTTAATTTCGTTATCATAGGCCGGACATTTTGTTAACCCGCTGACAAACTGGATTACTTTTCTGAATAATAATTATTAATATCTATAACCACTATAATGCTCAATGAATAAACAAAAACGCTACGAGATTTTTTCCCGGCTGAAGCAACACAATCCCAATCCAACCACAGAGCTAAATTATAAAACCCCCTTTGAGCTACTGGTTGCCGTTATATTGTCTGCACAAGCCACCGACAAGGGCGTCAACAAGGCCACCCAGAAATTATTCAAGGTTGCCAATACGCCGCGAAAAATTTTTAATTTAGGTGAGAAAGGGCTTAAAGAGTATATAAAAACCATTGGACTGTATAACAGCAAAGCTAAAAACATCATCAAAACCTGCGAAATCCTTATTAAAGAGCACAAGGCTAAAGTGCCCAATGAGCGCGCTTCTCTGGAAGCCTTACCAGGTGTGGGTCGTAAAACAGCCAACGTCGTATTAAATACCGCTTTTGGAGAACCCACCATCGCGGTGGATACACATATTTTCCGTGTTGCCAATCGCACCAACGTCGCACCGGGTAAAAATGTATTGGAAGTCGAGCTTAAACTACTAAAATTTGTACCGGACGACTTCAAACATGATGCTCATCACTGGATGATCCTGCATGGCCGTTATACCTGTATCGCCAGAAAACCTCGTTGCGGATCTTGTATCATTGAAGACTTGTGCGAATATAAAGACAAAGTTTACGAGTAACGGGAAAGTGTATGTTTGATCTGGATCGAGAACAAAGCCGGCAAATGTTTTTCAATGCCTGGGAGAAACAATCCCGGCAACAGGTGCTGGAGCCTATCGAATCACTGATCGTAGATGTCATTCAATTGCATCCTGAATACCACGCATTACTTGAAAAACCCGAAACAAACCAGGACAAGGATTATTTCCCTGAAATGGGTGAAACCAATCCCTTTCTCCACATGGGATTGCATATCGCCATCAAAGAACAAATCAGCATTGACCAACCCTTTGGTATCAATAAACATTATCAACGGTTACTGGCAAAACATCAGGACCCTCACATCGTTGAACATCAAATCATGGAATGTCTGGCACAAATGATCTGGGAAGCACAACGCAGCCACACCATGCCTGACAATAACGTTTATTTAGAATGCCTCAGTAAACTGGAGTGAGTGAAGATATATTGATAAAAAAAACCTGTAACTAGCAGCTCTACTCCACAGCAAATCAACAAGTTATTCCTATAGCATATCTTTTCTCTGTTTCAATGTAACAAACTCCCCACTAAAGGCACTATAAGCCAAACTTAAAGTTTTAATTCAAATACCTTAAGAAAATAGAGGAGATACAAAATGAAGACCCGTCGTAATGCATTATCTTTGGCCCTCGGTACCTCTGCACTGGTTGGTACATTAGCAGCCACACCCATTGCCTCTGCCAACGCGAATCCTTTTACTTTTAGTGACCTGGGTAACGGCTACATGGTGGCTGATGCTGAAGGTAGCAAAGCGAAAAAGGATGGCAGCTGTGGCGAATCCAAATGCGGTGATAAAAAAGCCAAGAAGGTTAAAAAATCTAAAGACGGTAGTTGCGGTGAATCCAAGTGTGGCGACAAAAAGGCCGACAAATCAGTTTAAGCATGGATAACAGCAACACCCGTATTACACCCGATAGCACTAATTCCGCCTGCCCCGTACATGGGGCAGGCCTTGGATTGCGACGAGTCATGCTGGACTCGCTGCTCAACCAAGTACCGGACGCCATCGACTTTTTCGAGGTAGCGCCAGAAAACTGGATGACACTGGGTGGAAAACTTGCCAGACAATTTCGTGCGTTAACAGAACGCTATCAGTTTGTAACGCATGGTCTATCACTTTCCATTGGCAGCCCGGCACCGCTGGATATCGAATTAGTAAAAAACATTCGCCAGTTCCTGGATACCCACAATATCGAATATTACACAGAACATTTAACCTACTGTAGCGATGACGGTCACCTTTACGACTTAATGCCTATTCCCTTTACCGAAGCAGCCGTCAATTACGTCGCAGAACGAATTCAAAGGGTGCAGGATATTCTGGGTCGCCGTATTGCCATGGAGAACGCCTCATACTACACACCGGCACCTGGCAAAGAAATGGAAGAAATTGAATTCATACTCGCCGTTCTCGAAAAAGCAGACTGTGACCTTTTGCTCGACATTAACAACATATATGTCAACAGCGTTAACCATGGTTATGATGCTGAAACATTTATCAATGCCATGCCCGGTGAGCGCATTGGCTATTTCCACATTGCCGGTCATTACAATGAAGATGATGACCTGATTATCGATAGTCACGGTGCAGATGTCATTGACCCGGTATGGCGTTTACTCAACAAAGCGTATGAGCGTTTTGGTAATGTACCGACCTTGCTGGAAAGAGACTTCAACATACCCCCAATGGAAGTTTTGTTAAAAGAAATAGACCTTATTCATCTTGCTCAGCAACACTCTGCGAGAAATGAATCATTAATCGCGTCTATTTAAGCCAGGTCATAGTACAGCCATGAATCCGTCCCCAAAAGATTCTAAAAAGAACACCGAACTACTCGATTTTCAAAGACACCAGTTCGCTTTCACTGCAACCATTCGCAACCCTGATGGTTTTCAGACACCGGATGGTATTGAAGAACGCCGCATGGCGGTATACCGCGAACTGGTTTTCAACAACATTGAAGATTTGCTGGCAAATTTTTTCCCCGTAATGAAGCAAATTACTCCCGATGCGCGTTGGCACGAAATAGTAAAAGATTTTGTCGCCAATCATAAAAGCAAAACCCCAATTTTTATGAAGCTTGCTGAAGAATTTGTGGTTTTTTTACAGTCGGAATATGAAGCAAAAATAGATGATCCAGAATTTCTGGTGGAACTAGCACATTACGAATGGGTGGAAATGGCGCTCGATACCGCCAGCGAAGAACCTGAATGGGAAAAAATCAATCGAGAAGGTGATTTAGTGTCCGACGCACCCTACCTGTCACCACTTATTTGGTCGTTGAGTTATCGCTATCCGGTACATCGTATTGGACCCGACAACATGCCCACGGAGCCTCTAGCAACGAATCTACTGGTCTATCGCGATACTGCAGATGAGGTGCAATTTATGGAAATAAATCCTGTTGCTGCTCACTTGTTAAATATTTTAAAAACTAACTCGCAAAGTGAAACAAAAAGCACTGGTATGCAACTACTTCAACAGATAGCAGACGAAATGCAACATCCTAATCCTGATATCGTAATATCGGGTGGTTTACAAATCATGCAAGAGTGGTTCAATCGCGACATTTTATTAGGCACTTACAGGTAACGTCTGGAGGTTCACCATGCCCGCTTTCTTATACAAACTACAGGAATACCTTGATCTTACTCGGCATGCTGATTTTCTTGCCCCACTATTTTTACGCCTGTATCTTTTTCCTGTGTTCTGGATGGCGGGTAATAACAAATGGAATTCATTTGAAGATACCGCGGCCTGGTTTGGCAACCCGGACTGGGGATTAGGATTACCTTTCCCAACCTTGATGGCCTTTTTGGCTACTTCTGCTGAGGTTGTTGGAGCATTAGCACTATTGCTTGGTCTGGGTGTCCGCTGGTTTTCTATTCCACTTATGATAACAATGCTGGTCGCTGCATTTGCGGTGCATTGGCATAATGGGTGGCAGGCAATGGCTGATAAATCGATGTGCCTGTTCAATTGTGATGCCCTGGATGGCGCAGCCAGCAGGCTGGAGCGTGCCCGGGATATTCTCCAGGAACACGGTAACTATGAATGGTTAACAGAAACAGGGAGTTTTGTGATATCCAACAATGGTATTGAGTGGGCTGTCACTTATTTTATTATGCTGTTAGCTTTGTTTTTTACTGGTGGTGGCCGTTACGTGAGTGTCGACTACTGGATTAAACAGAAATATGGCAATAAATTAGAGAATAGATTTCACTCAGGGACTGCCAAAGCTATCTAGAATTATTCAGCGCTTTGCAATCCACCCCAGTGGCACAACCTGTTAATTAAGAAGTGTTTTGCTGACAAACGAAGGTGATGGTTCTTTACCATCACCGTATTTTTTGGCATATTCAAATTAATGTTTTTTACCGATTAATTCTATCTGGTAACCATCAGGATCTTCGATAAAAGCAATAATCGTGGTTCCCGCGTTCATCGGCCCGGCATCGCGGATTATTTTTCCTCCCCGATTTCGTATTTCATCTGTAGCCTGATAAACGTCATCTACCTCCAGGGCAATATGACCAAAACCTTCTCCAATATCATATTTCTCAGTGCCCCAATTATAGGTCAGCTCAATAACCGTATTATCAGACTCATCGCCATAGCCAACGAAAGCAAGGGTAAACTCGCCGTCCGGGTATTCTTTCTGTCGTAATAATTTCATACCGAGTACTTCGGTATAAAACTGAATAGATTTCTCCAGATCACCAACTCGAATCATAGTATGGAGTATACGCATCGTTCAGGTTTCTCCTGTTATTAATTAAAATTAATAAACAAATACTTTAGCTAGTACGCCGGATCTGCAAGTAGCACAATATCAGACATTCTCAGTTTATTGAGCACATCCTGGGCCTGCTGCTCACTGCCGTCAATTTCTACAGTGTATAAACCAATTTCTGTAGGCCCTGCAACAGTTTCTGCCTCCAACTGCAAAAGGAGTTTTCTAATCTGCAGATGGGTTGCTTCATCCTTAAAGATCAAATTCAGCTGCTTGCCCTTGCTTTGTTGTAATAGTTGTGTCGCTGTTATGTTTGGCTCAACAGGACTGGTGTTATCAGAACCACCAAAAGTTAACACCAACACCAGAATCAAAAACTGGAAAATTGCTACGCCCCATCCTATTCGTGATGAGGAAAACACGTGTTCCAGAAAGTCTACTTTAATCGTTGGTGCTTTTTCCTCTTCAGTTTCTGCATCCAACAGTTCTTCGAGATCTTCCAAACTGTTTTTAATCGCACTATACAGCCTGTCCAATTGCTGCTTACTGGTGGTATCCAGTTGATCAAAATACGATTCGATTTCGTAAAATTCTAAATATTCCTGTTTTAAATTTGGATCATTTTTTAATGACTTTTCAAATGCAATTTTATGTTTTCCGGACAGTGCGCCATTGATATACAGAGGAATTAGTTCCCGTAAAATATTGGACTTGGAAACCTGGTACTTTTTTATACCGTGCTTTTTTAATTTTTCATTAAGCAGGTTTTTTGCATCAAACACACGGGCTTTTACATCATCAATCGTCAAGCCTGTAATTTCTGAAATAGCGTGGTATGTATAAATATTTGTTAAGACCAAAACCAGGGAATCTCGGGACTCTACTGGCAAAGAATCCATTGCGTTTAAGAACGCTCGCTGTCGATCCAGTGCCGCGATATTTTCCGATTCAGCACGTTCATTCCTGTCGTGTTTGTCTGCCAGTTGCTGGCTCGACAATGCGAGCTCTCGTGCAATACTGATTAACCAACTTGTGGGAACCAGTTTTTGATTGTAATCGGCTGCTGTTTGCCAGGCTAGCTGGTAGGTTTTAATCAATAACTCATTCGACAGGTCTGCGTCCCCGGATAAACGTTTGAGATAGCGATACACCGCGCTACTGGTTGTTGCATAAAGTTGCGCGAAAGCTGGTTCGTCACTCGCCGCTACACGACTGATCAATTTAATTTCAGAAGCTTTAACGGACATAATCAATGCGTCTCCAACTACAGCCAAAAGCTGCAGAAAATATCAAGCCTTGAAACCCATGAACGATCAATGTGACCACCGATTTTTGTTGCAGTAATTATGATATTCCTTTCCGGATACTGTAGCTCTTGCGGCTAAATTTATCGCTAGAAAGAAGAAAGGTGCCTATTTGGGGCTACTGAATATTACCACTTGGAGGAGATGATTGGAAACTATGCCACATTGGTCTTGGTTTACCCAGTTGGTATCCCTGCACATGATCTACACCGAGCTCGATGAGCTTTTCCAGGGCTTCCTGAGATTCAACAAATTCTGCTATGGTTTGTACACCCATGATGTGACCAATCTGGTTTATAGATTCAACCATTGCCAGGTCAACCGGGTCATTCGCGAGATCCCTGACAAAGGAGCCATCGATTTTCAGGTAGTCAATCTGAAGATTTTTCAGATAACCATACGATGAAAAACCACGACCAAAATCGTCTAAAGCAAACTTACAGCCCATTCCGCGTAAAATTGACATAAAGCGGGTTGCGCTTATTAAATTAGAGATGGCCGTAGACTCCGTAATTTCGAAACAGATATGAGAAGCGGGTACGCTCGTTTTATCGAATTGGTCTATCACAAAACTCAGAAAATTTTCATCATCGAGTGATTGTGCTGACAAATTAATGGCAAACACACCAATTTGCTGATTACGGCTCATTCGGTCACTCAATAGTTCCAGGGCGTGTTGCACCACCCAACGATCAATGGAAGGCATTAGTGAGTAACGTTCCGCCGCTGCTATAAACGAATTCGGCCGTATCAAATCACCTTTTTCGTTAAGCATGCGCAACAGGATTTCATGATGCGCTTCATGGGAGTCTGGGACATTTAAAGGTACGATACTTTGACAAAACAGGCGAAACTGGTTTTCTTCCAGCGCGCCGCGTATGCGTTGAATCCATTTCAAATCTGCGTGACGCTGCTTCAATGCAACATCCTGTGCACGATAGACGTGGATACGATGATTGCCTTTATCTTTGGCAACATAGCACGCCGCATCTGCTAATCCCATGATATCGGCAATACCACCGCTATCCGCATTGATGGGTACTAAACCTATGCTGACACCCATACGAATTGTTTCACCGTTCCAGGCAAAATCATAATCTCGAATTGTTTCACGGAAGGAATGCGCTGTTTCCAATGCATTGTGAATGGAACAATTATTTAACAATACGGCGAACTCGTCTTCGCCCAATCGGGCCAATACATCAGTATCGCGTACTTTTGAATGCAGCAGCGTTGCCACCTGCTTTAATAACTCATCACCCGCTTCCCTGCCATGGGTATCATTGATCGCTTTGAACTTACTGACATCGATATAACATAAGGCATGATGGCGCCCTTCAGCTCTGGCGGCAGATATCGCCTGGTTAAGTCGCGAATCAAACTCGCGACGATTTATGAGTCCTGTCAGTGAATCGTGGGTTGCTTCATACAACATCCAGCGCTCCATGCCCTGCAGTTCAGTAATATCCCGAAATATAATCGCAGCGCCAATGACACTGCCTTTTTCATTGCTGATTTTTGAGGACGACTCTTCGATGGTAAATTCCCAGCCGTCTTTTCTGAGTAATATGGTTTTACGGGGATGCTTTTTACTGGAGCTATAATGGCGGTCAAATACAGAACTGATTCTTGGTTCGCGAGTTTTCTCGTCAACCACATGAAACACATCTTTCAATGGCTGGCCTTTCGCTTCGTGACAAACCCATCCAGTCATTTGCTCAGCAACTGGGTTCAGGTATTCAACATAACCGTCTTTACCGACAGTAATAACGCCATCGCCAATATGATCCAGTACGGTATTAATCAACGCTTTATCCGGTAAAAGCTCATTTTGTTTAGCAGGCGAACCTTTTGTAGACTGCGGTACATCAGTGACATCATTACCGACACATACCGCACCAACCACTCTGCCGTTAATCCCGTGCAGTATACGCACTGTCCAGGCAATCATTTTGCTGCGACCATTATGCGTACGACACTGCTTTTTCAATCGCATATGACTGGTCATCGACTCAGGATCTTTCTGCAATGCCAGTACAACTTTGGTAGGAAGGTTGGCTTCAATATTATTGCTGAATAAATCTTTAGCGTACTGGTTAGCGAAAACAATGTTTCCCGACAGATCCAGTTTAATCACTGCACTACCGGCACCTTCGATGATGCTGCGATAAAGTTCTTCTTCAATACTGGCATCTTTGTATTCGCGAAAGATAAAAACTTTGCCACATACCCTGCCCTTATCAAACAACGGCATGCTGACAAACACAATAGAAAGAACAGATCCATCCTTGCAGGATATGTTGGCGCCTTTATGTAAGTGAGAACAACCAACACTTTTTACCGCGGCACATTCTGAAGCACCCAGTGAAGCAATCGCATCGACTTTAAATTTAACAGCGTTGAAAAAGTTTTTACCGAGCAGGCTTGAGGAATCCCATCCCAGTAACCGTTCCGCGTCTTCGTTAAGGAATAACAGTTTGCCGTCGTTATCCAGCGCAAACGCACCTTCACCGCGAACCGTTGAGATTTCCAGTAATTCGCCTTTACTGATACCGTTTACTAAGTTGAGTTGATGCTGCAATGTGACCCCGTCATTTTGTCAAATTAGCTTAGCGTTATTATCGATACTACCTTACTCTTTTTTTGTGAATTGCCCAATAAAAGATTTACTCATTGGTCATTCTTTTCCATTGTACATTATTTAACCATCCCGTCAAAAATAGCCTTTGCCCCACATAAGCTATTAATAACAGCCGGAATTTAGGTACGCGCCGCCAGCCTCAGTCTCAGCGCATTGATTTTAATAAAACCCTCTGCATCTTTCTGGTTATAAGCGCCGGCATCGTCTTCAAATGTTGCGATATTGGCATCAAACAAACTGTCTGTTTCGGAATCCCGCCCCATAACGACCACGTTACCTTTATATAATTTAAGACGCACTCTGCCGTTTACGGTTGACTGAGAGGCATTTATCAAATCCTGTAAGGCCTTGCGTTCCGGGCTCCACCAGTAGCCGTTATAGATAAGCTTGGCATAACGAGGCATCAAATCATCCTTGAGATGGGCAATTTCGCGATCCAGGGTGATTGACTCCATAGCACGATGTGCCTTCAGCATGACAGTACCCGCGGGAGTTTCATAGCAACCACGCGACTTAATGCCGACATAGCGGTTTTCTACAATATCTGCACGCCCAATTCCGTTGGTCCCTGCCAGAGAATTGAGCTTTTCCATCACTTGAGCAGGGCTCAGTGGCTGGCCGTCTATTTCCACGATGTCGCCGTTGCGATAGGTCAATTCTATGATTGTTGGTTCATCAGGTGCATTTTCCGGAGAAGTCGTCCAGCGCCACATATCTTCTTCAGCATCTGCCCAGGTATCTTCCAGGACACCGCCTTCGTAGGAAATATGCAGTAGATTCGCGTCCATAGAGTATGGCGATTCCTTGCCCCGTTTCTTCTCGACGCTAATGCCATGCTTTTCAGCGTATTCCAGTAATTTTGTACGGGAATTTAAATCCCACTCCCGCCAGGGCGCTATGACATGTACGTCAGGTTTCAGAGCGTAATAGCCTAACTCAAACCGAACCTGGTCGTTGCCCTTGCCGGTGGCGCCGTGAGATACCGCGTCAGCACCGGTTTCATTCGCGATTTCAATTTGTCGCTTGGAGATTAATGGACGCGCAATCGACGTGCCCAGTAAATATTCGCCTTCGTAAATTGCATTAGCGCGAAACATGGGAAACACAAAATCACGAGCAAATTCTTCTCTTAAATCATCAATATAGATTTCTTTTACGCCTGCGGCTTTGGCTTTTTCCCTTGCTGGCTCGACTTCTTCACCCTGACCGATATCCGCGGTAAATGTAACGACTTCACAGTCATATTCATCCTGCAGCCACTTCAGAATTATGGAAGTATCCAGACCACCGGAATAAGCCAATACAGCCTTTTTAACACTCATTTTTGCAATACCAATTAGTTAGTTATTGAAACTTTGACGGGGGAACAGGGATTATAGGGGTTTCGCGCCATGGATGAAACCGGCAAATCAACCATACATAGCGAGGAAAAATTGCTTACGAAAAATTCAAATAGCGCCCGAATTCCGCCCTGCCCGGGGGCCAGGAAGCAAGTATTACCGCGAGAGGAATATTTCTGTGTGGTTTCGGCGAAGAAAAAGTTATTCGAGATAATCAGACAGGATGCCGGTGGTTTGCCGCAAACGCAAACTCAGTAACTTGGCGATTTTCCGCAAAATACGGTTACCTAAGGCGGGGTGTTCTTCGTTTAAGCGATCAAAATGAAATTTGGTAATCAGCACCAGCGTGGTGTCTTCCACCGCTATTGTCGTCGCTGAATGGGGCAATTCGTCGAGCAAGGCCATTTCGCCCATGGTTTTACCGGGGCGTATTGCGGTAAGGCGCTTTGTGTCGCCATCATTTTCTTTATAAACATCAACCCTTCCGTCTACCACCAGGCACATAAAGCTTCCCTTGCCACCTTCCTTGAAAATGGTCGTTCCATTTTTAACCGCATAGGCACGCGCATAACCGGCGACAATCTCCGTATC
>NZ_CDLKIE010000525.1:0-3492 GCF_975902315.1 Kaarinaea lacus
GAGACGGGATGTCGGGCGAGGCGGGAATTGGGAATAACAGGTATTTGATGATTTTCTAAGGCCAAAGTGAGGTCGCTATGGGTAACAACTGGTATATGTTGACTGTGGTTGGTAAGGACAAACCGGGAATCGTTGCAGGCATCAGCGAAGCTTTGTTTGAGGCCGGATGTAACTTCGGTGAAGCGTCTATGAGTCGACTGGGTGGAAATTTTACCATCATGTTAATGGTGCAATATGAAGGCGAGATGAAACATTTGGAAGAAATTGTAGCGCCAGTCGCCCAGCAACTGGACTTGCATTGCCATGTGCATGATATTGACGCGCAGTTGCACGCGCATCGAGAGCCTGATGTGCGTATCAGCGTTTATGGCCCGGATCAAACAGGAATTGTCGCGCACATTACAAGTGTCCTGGCCAGGGCGGGTCTGGATATTTATGACCTGGAGTCGGATGTCGCAGGCAGCGATGAGAAGCCCGTATATATTATGCATATCGAGGGTCATGCCATTAATGGTGTCGATGCCTTGCAGCGTGCGCTTGATGCTGACAGGACAGAAGGTATTGAGACCCATCTTGAAGAAATCGATACTGTAATTGGTTAAGCTTGTATGGCACTACTAGAAGTATTAACTATTCCTGATCCTCGACTGAAACAGGAATCAGAGCCTGTCGAACGGTTTGACGAAAGCTTGCGGGATTTTGTAAATGACCTGGAAGAGACTATGCGCTCCAGCCCTGGGGGGGTTGGTATTGCTGCACCCCAGGTGGCCAGATTTCAGCGCATTGTCATCGTTGATGTGTCTTCAAAACCCAGGATTAAAAATCACGGTCGCCTGGTTTTAATTAATCCGGAAATTACTGAATGGCAGGGGATGGAAAAGGGCCGGGAAGGTTGTATGTCGGTACCTGACTACACCGGCAATGTAATACGTGCAAAAAGTATCAAGCTTAACGCCTGCGATGAATTTGGTGAGCTCCATCGATATGAATTTGAAGCTTACGAGGCACGGGCTGTTCAACACGAGATTGATCATCTCGATGGTATTTTATTCCTCGATCGCCTGGTTAGTCGTCGCGCGGATTTGTTTCAACGCAAGACCTATCAGGAAAAACCAAAATCCAAATAACTTTGTTTCTTCATTTTATCACCGCTTCCCCTGGAGTAGCGGCTCCAGTTGCGTCCAGACGTTATCCAGCATTATTGGTTGCGCTTCATCGCGAGGATGTATTCCATCTGACTGCATAAGCCCGTCTTTGGTTGCAATTCCTTGTAATAAAAATGGAACGACAGGAATTTTATTTGCCAGTCCGAGGTCTACATACATTTGATAAAAACTTTCTGTATAAAATTTTCCATAATTAGGTGGCAGGCGCATACCAATTAACAATGTATCGGCGTGGGACTCAGCGGATTTCGAAATCATCGTTTGCAGATTGGATTTAATCATGTCTATGTTTAGACCACGCAAACCGTCATTACCGCCAAGCTCAATAATCACCAGGCGGGGACGATGCTTGCTTAGCAGGCCGGGTAATCTCTGTAATCCACCGTGTGTGGTTTCACCGGAAATACTGGCGTTAATAACGCGGTAATTGTAATGGTTTTTATTCAATTTTAGTTCGAGCAGGGAAACCCAGCCATTGGATTGGTCAATACCAAAAGAAGCACTTAAACTATCCCCCAGTACAAGAATGACGGGGATTTGTAAGGCAGTTTGTTGCTGGGCTGTGTAAGCAGCGCTTACTGAAAAAAGTACAAGCCAGGCCGCAATCAATAAACAGGATATTTTTTTCATGTCTGTTACAGAATTCAATACGGTCTTAAAAATAGAAAGTTTAACCAAACAAGTGGCTAACCTCGATTTAGACCACCGGGAGCCGCTGGTGATCCTTGATAATATCAATTTTTCCATCACCAGTGGGGAAACTGTCGCCGTTGTCGGTCCATCCGGATCGGGAAAATCAACTTTATTGGGTTTGCTGGCGGGTCTTGATACACCGACCAAAGGCACAGTATATGTTGATGAGCAGGATATTTTTCAGCTCGACGAGGATGGGCGCGCATTATTGAGGGCGCAGAAGCTGGGATTTGTCTTCCAGTCTTTTCAGTTGTTGCCTGCATTAACCACCCTGGAAAACGTAATGTTACCTTTGGAAATCATTGCTTCCGCCAACGCTGAGCAATCGGCGCTAAATGTTTTGCAGCGCGTGGGTCTGCAGGAGCGATTGCAACATTATCCACATCAACTTTCCGGAGGCGAGCAACAACGCGTTGCGATTGCCCGGGCATTTGCACCAAAACCTAAAATCCTGCTGGCAGATGAACCCACCGGAAATCTCGATACTCGTACCGGCAAGCAAACGGTAGACCTGCTGTTCGAGCTTAACCAGGAGCAAGGTACAACCCTGGTCCTGGTAACTCACGATCATGCATTGGCGGAGAAATGCAGTCGAGTACTGGAAATTGAAGCAGGCCGGTTACTGTTGTGATTGACTGAGGAATAAACTTGTATTCACATATTAACAAGCTGGCTTTTCGATTAATGCGCAGGGACTGGCGTGCTGGTGAATTGCGCGTGTTGACGGCGGCGTTGGTTATAGCAGTGACCTGTGTGACCTCTGTGGTATTTTTTACGGACCGTATTGCGCAAGCATTAGACCTGCAGGCAAGTGAGTTACTAGCTGCCGACTTGAGAATCGTGTCTGACCGGCCCGTTAAACAGGAGTATATCGATGCAGCTCAGCAACGCCAGTTAACACTGGCACAAACCATTAGTTTTCGCAGTATGGTTTTGGCTGATGGTGGTAGTCAGCTTGCCGAGATCAAAGCGGTTAATGATCATTACCCTTTACGTGGCTCACTAAAAATATCTCAGCAGGCATTTGACGCAGGGGTTGAAACAGATCAAATTCCCGGTCCTGGAGAAGTGTGGATTGAACCGCGTATGGTCAATCAACTGGGAGTTTCCCCGGGTGAGGGCATTATTCTGGGTTCCATGACTTTTAAAATAACGGCATTTTTACGTTATGAGCCTGATCGTAGTGGCGACCTGTTTAGCATCGCGCCTCGCGTATTAATGAACATAGAGGATTTGCCCGCTACTGGATTGATACAGGAAGGTAGTCGTATGCGACATCGACTATTGGTGGCAGGCGAAAAAAGTAATGTGCAGCAGTATCGGCGCGTGATTGAAAAAAAATTACAGGCGGGTGAGCAGGTAGAGGATGTGCGCGATGCCCGCCAGGAAGTACGAGTAGCATTACAACGCGGTCAACAATTTCTGGGCTTGTCGGCCATTATTAGTGTTGTGCTGGCATTTGTTGCGGTTGCAATGGCAGCGCAGCGTTATGCAGAACGACATTTGAATACTTGTGCCATCTTGCGCTGCGTCGGTGCACAACAAGCTCACATTTCGAGAATTTTTCTTAATCAACTGGTTGTGCTTGGGATTGTTGCCAGCGCGGCAGGTTGTGGTATTGGTTACCTGGCGC
>NZ_CDLKIE010000526.1:0-8019 GCF_975902315.1 Kaarinaea lacus
CAGGACTCCAAGAAATTGGGTGCGAGTGGTGATGCTCCCGTATTGAAATCAGATGACCAATCGGAAATCGGTGATTCTCACCGCACCTTTCCGCAGGACGAGGCACCTACGGCTTCGCTTCCGCCGCTTACTACGGAGGATGGCCGACCGATTCCCAGACCGTCCGTTCGTGTAAAACCGGCAGCAAGAGTTAAACCCACGTTACGGCAGCCATCACCTTCCGCGCCAGTGACAGCACCTCGACCTGAATCGCCGACTGGCATGCCCAATAAGGTGCCAACAACGCGTCCAGCCCTGAGTAGCCACCCTGATGTGCTGAAAGCAAAAAGGGAACAGGAATTAGCTGAATTAAAGAAAAAAACTGCAGCCAGACTGGCTCAACAGAAAGCTGTGAGGGCTGCAGCCAAGTCGACTGTTGCAGCCAGAGCTTCGCAGCCGGGAATTAACAAGTCTATTGATCCCGAAGTATTGAAAAAGGTGAAGGCGGCTGCAGCGGCCAAAAAGGCCAAACTTGCAGAGCAACAACAGACTACGCAATCAAGGGTTCAACAGGCAAAGGTTCAGCAACCTGATTTAACTAACAAACCCCAACCTCAAGCGAAAGCCAGATCAGTTCAGGAGCAGCTCGAACCGGAAATTCCATTGACTCTGGAGCCTATGGAAAATGAGCCGGTTGATGTATTCCCTAAAGATCAAAGAGCTTCAACAGCTACAGGCAATTTTCAACCACAAGCCAAAGCTACCCAGCATAAGCCGGATGTCACATCACGCAGACCTGCACCTGAGACAAAACCGAAGCGGGATACTAGCAGTGATCCTTTTGCGGATGCTGCGAAATCTGCCGCACAAAATTTTCGATCCAACCAGGGAGACTCACATACCGCAGACTTGTTTGGTAATAGTGATAGCGCCAATATTCTGCAACAAATGGAACAGTTTCCCCTGGTGCAGTCAGATTTTAAAGACAAAGCTGCAGCGTCCGGGGTGGTATCAGCGGTTAATTCCATTGTTGAATTATGGGGACCGAAGAAGGTTATTCTGGCCGTGGCTGTAATTGCAGTACTCGCGTTCTTCTATAACAGCTGGAGCGGAATTTTCTCTGATGGAGTGGCGGTAGAAACAACTATCGTGGAACAGGGGGAAATTTTTCAGTCCATTACTGTGCCCGGTAAAGTGGTTAGCAAGCTCCGCGTCGATGTTACTCCTTCCATCGCTGGCCGTCTGACAAACGTCTATGTCGAGGAAGGTGACGAGGTTAAGAAAGGAGAGTTGCTTGCTCGTTTGGATGACCGTGAAGCGAAAAGTAACTTGAAACGTTCGGAAGCCAATTTACGCAATGCCCAGGAAGATGTTTCCCTGGCCGAGCGATCCTTAAAGCGCCTACGTCAGGCGTTTTCCAAGGGTGCCGTTGCCAGGCAGTTGGTTGAAGAGGCAGAAGTTGAGCTCCGCTCAGCCAAGGCTCGTCATAGCGTTGCCGAAGAAGAAGTTCGTACCGCGAAGTTAAGTTTGGAAAACCCACGTATTGTCGCACCTTTTGCAGGAACCATTACTTCACGTTATGTTGAAATGGGCCAGTGGGTCGTGCCATCCGAAACCCTTTTCACGCTCGTTGATCAGTCACAACGCGAGATCGAGGTGCGGGTCGATGCTGCCGATAGTGGTGGTATTGCAGTTGGTCAGACTGTTACTTTGTCCAGTGATGCTTTTCCTGGTCTTGAATGGCAAGAATCAGTAACCCGACTGGCAGCTGCCACCAGCAATGTGGGTAATGCTAATACCGTAAGCGTGTATATCAGCCTTGGCAGTAGCGCACCTTCACTGAGATTTGGTCAACAGGTCGATTCGGAGATCCGTACCGCGTGGAATCCCAGCGCACTCAAAGTTCCGTACGGTGCGATTATCAATCGTAGCGGAAGATCATTTGTTGCGGTTGTACAGGATAACTTTGTTAACCTGGTTGAAGTGGAAACTGGCATTGAAGATTTCTCCCATGTCGAGATTCGCCAGGGTGTTAGCGTCGGGCAATTTGTCATTCTTGCTAACGGTGCTGATATTGCAGAAGGCGATCGCGTCGTCATTGAGACTAACAACTAATAATTAAATTCAATGATCTTATTACAGGATGTAAGTAAAACTTACTATCTTGGAGAAGTTGCTGTTCCCGTCCTCAAGAACATTTCCCTCCAGATAAATCAAGGCGAATTCGTTGCCATCATGGGCCCGTCAGGTTCGGGTAAATCTACGTTGATGAATATCATCGGTTGCCTCGACGTTGCGGATTCAGGGCGCTTCATGTTGAGCGGTACAGCCATTCAACACATGCCTGAATCGCAATTGGCAACTATTCGAAATCGCTATATAGGTTTTGTATTCCAGTCTTTCAATCTGATTCCCCGTGTAAGCGCTTTGCGTAATGTTGAATTGCCAATGATTTACGCGGGAATTGATCCTGAAGTTCGACGTCATCGTTCTTTAACTGCGCTGCAAATAGTAGGGTTGCGTGATCGCGCAGAACACTCGGGCGCAAACATGTCAGGCGGGCAACAGCAAAGAGTAGCGATAGCCCGGGCATTGGTAAATAATCCCCAGGTTATTATCGCCGATGAGCCAACCGGTGCTTTAGATACTCAAACCGGCCAGGAAATCATGAAATTGTTTCAACAATTAAATGCCAATGGAAAGACCATTGTTATGGTCACGCATGAAAAAGAAATCGCCGCTTTTGCGCAGCGAATTTTGTTTGTGCGCGATGGGCAGGTCATAGAAACGCCGCTTGAAAATATAGTTGGCCAGTCGACTGTATCAAACTGATTTGAGTTGCTCACTTTTATGGTTAAATCCGGGATATATAAAGATGTATTTGAACAAGCACTGTTCTCGCTTAGCGATAACAAGCTACGTTCTATTTTAAGTATACTGGGTATTGCAGTTGGTATCGGTGCAGTGATGGCTGTGGGATCAGTAACGGAAGGTATCCGCGATTTTGTCTATCAGGAGCTGGAATCCTATGGTATTCGCACTATTTGGGTGTATCGTGATCCAGATGAATTAAAAGATCAAAATCGTGCAGTAAGACAGGGAAGTGGCATATCCATTGAGGATTACGAATATTTTAGAGAAAACAAATCCTGCTGCCCTGCATTAAAACGGGTTACGCCCCAGGTGTATTGGGACGAACAGAAGCCAGTTAGAGTGAGTGGTGAAAACTACTTGATGAATTTAGAGGGAGTTGGCGTTGAATATCTTGATATAAATAATGATCATCTCGAATATGGTCGTAATTTTACAAATAAAGATATAGATAGACGCAATCCCGTCGCTATTTTAGGCACACTTGCAGCTGAAGAAATGTATGGCCGATCAAATTCTATGGGAAAAACGTTTCGTTATTTTGATCAAAAATATACTGTGATTGGCGTGATAAAAGCAAAAAGCCGTGACATTATCGAGCAGGTAAATGCTGATTCCTATGACCCCAACAAACGCATTTTAATACCTTTCACGAACTTGCAGACTATTTTCGGCTCCAAGGATGTTCATACTTTATTAGGTGAAGCATATAGCCTGGAAGGAACAGTGGATGCGATGGATCAGGTCAAGTCGGCTCTCGAACGTCGTTATAGTGGCCGTTTTACTTACAAAACAGAAAACATGCAGGGCTGGATTGATAACGCAGACAGTTACATTAATAAGTTGCGAATGACCGGGTTGTCGTTTGCGGCATTGGCCTTATTTGTTGGCGGCATGGGTATCATGAATATCATGAGTACCTCGGTAATTGAACGAACCCGTGAAATTGGAATTCGAAAAGCATTAGGTGCGCAATACGAGGATATTCGCTTCCAGTTTTTAATGGAAGCAACGGCAGTGAGTACCATAGGTGGCGTAATCGGCCTGGTATTAGGGATTTTGGCGACCTATGTTATCGGTTTTTCTACCGGGTATGGTTTTCAGCCATCCTGGACCATGGGTGTTATGGCTATATTAGTTTCAGCCATTGTTGGCTTAATGTCGGGATTTTTTCCCTCACGTTATGCGGCACGTTTGAATCCTGTAGATGCATTGCGGCACGAATAATATATTCCATTGGTATGACAATATAGAATGTAAGTTAGCGCTGATTCTTACGATGAATTTTTCCTATCAGCGACAGCATGCTGTAAATTCTGGGTTGCAAACTATCTGTAGATGATCTTGTTTGAGTTAACCTTGTGTTAATGCGCTTGGGAATGCGATTCGAATGCGTGGCAAAATAATCTGCGAACAACTCTGCAGGAACATTCACAAGATTTTTTGGAGCGTATTGGAATGGTACGCCGTCGTAGTAACAAACCTGTTTCTGAATTTGACCATCCTCAAGTTCGACTGTGTTATGCGCCAACGCTGTCTGATACGCGAGATCGCGATCTAGAAAATAGGTATCTTCGCAGGATTTTTTCATCACTTTATATACTCATGTTGTAATAGATTGTAAAAACAGACACTTGTATAGTTCTTTGTTGAATCCGCCTGGTGAGAAGCAGATATTAGTTTCAGATATAGCGACCTGATTAAGTCAATGCTTGAAGAAATCTGACGGTATTTGGAAAGTTAATGTGGAAATTTCGTTCAGTTTTGGGGGAGGCAAAGGTGATCACGTTTATAGAATCCTGGCTTGCATTCCCAGCCATTGCCCAGGTAATTCAGTTTAGCATTGTCCGGAATTACTATTACTACGCATTGATTGCCATCTTTAAGAAAACCTGTTCGGCATTCCCAGCCATTACCATAAAAATTTAATTTCGCATTCTCCGGAACCGGAATCTTTAGACACTGCTGATTATCCCGCTGATATCCAAAGTTGCAGCGCCAGCTGGTGCCCGTCTGGTTGAGTTGAGCATTGTCAGGAATCAGTATTTCAACGCATGTGTCTCCCTGCTGCCTGTATCCGCGTTCACATTCCCAGCTATTACCGTAAAAATTTAATCGGGCATTTTCAGGTACGGGAATTTTTATGCATAAATTGTCCTGTTGTTGAAAACCACGTTTACATTGCCATGCGGTTCCTGCGTAATTAAGCACTCCATTCTCGGGAACCTCAAGCGCTATGCATTGATTTTCAATTTTTTGAAAACCGCGTAAACATTCCCAGTCAGTCCCCTTAAGGTTGGGTTTAGCGTTATCTGGAATTTCTTCTGGATCAAGCGGAGTATCATCATAAGATGTCGTTTTCGACAAACGCTCGCGATTGTAAAATTTTCCATGGGAATGGAATAGATAGTGTGGCTCCACATAAGTGCCATCTTCACGTTCGTATCCTTCTACCCAGATTGCGGCAGCAGAGGCGCATTGGAAACTGGTAAGCCAGGTAATACAGGCAATCGCCAGATTTAGGCTTACTGTTTTAGGGGTGTACAACATCTTGAATACCATAAATTCTGAAATGAAATACCGTTGCTTGGTATTGTAAATGGTTTTGATAATCCTATTTTGTAACATAAAATGGTTTGTTTTTGAACAAGTTAGAGTGCGAAATTAGCGTAAAATCAGGGCAAAAAAGTAATCGTAGTAAGGATAGTATCCGTTATAATTGGACCGAATAAATGAAACACGTCACACCAACGAGATTAACAACCGCCATATTTTCCATCATCTGAGCAAAAAAATACATGCAGCATAAAGTAGGTTTTGTAAGTTTGGGATGCCCAAAAGCCCTTGTCGATTCTGAACAGATTATCACGCAGTTAAGAGCAGAAGGTTACGATATCAGTCCCAGTTACGATGATGCAGATCTTGTTGTCATCAATACATGCGGATTTATTGAATCCGCCATTGACGAATCACTGGAAACCATTGGTGATGCCCTGGGGGAAAATGGCAAAGTGATCGTCACAGGATGTCTGGGTGCAAAAGGAGATATTGTTAAAGATACCTATCCCAATGTGTTGGCTGTAACAGGTCCTCACTCCTTGCAGGAAACCATGGATGCGGTCCATGAGCATTTGCCTCCAGAGCATGATCCTTATACCAGTTTAATTCCTCCACAAGGTATAAAGTTAACTCCCCAACACTATGCCTATTTAAAAATATCCGAAGGATGTAATCACCGTTGTAGCTTTTGCATAATACCCGCATTGCGCGGTGATCTGGTAAGTCGACCGGTGAATGAAGTATTACAGGAAGCACAAAACCTGGTTGCAGCTGGTGTTAAAGAATTGCTGGTTATCAGCCAGGATACCAGTGCCTATGGCGTGGACACCAGGTATAAAACCGAATTCTGGAATGGACATCCCGTTAAAACACGCTTTCAGGACCTGGTTACAATGTTAAGTGAACTGGATGCCTGGGTGCGCTTGCATTATGTTTATCCATATCCGCATGTAGATGACATCATTCCATTAATGGCGCAGGGAAAGTTATTACCTTACCTGGATATTCCTTTTCAACATGCCAGCCCTAAAATTCTCAAAGCCATGAAACGCCCGGCCAGTAGCGAAAATGTATTGGAACGATTGGCTCGTTGGCGGGACATTTGTCCTGATATTGCTATACGCAGTACGTTTATCGTAGGTTTTCCTGGAGAAACAGAGAAAGATTTCGAGGAGTTGCTGGATTTCCTGGAACAAGCCCAACTGGATCGAGTGGGTTGTTTTAAATATTCAGCAGTGGAGGGTGCTAAAGCTAACGAATTACCTGATCCGGTTGATGAGGATATCAAGCAGGACCGCCTGGATTTATTTATGCAAGTACAGGAGGGAATCAGCCGATCCAGGTTAAGTCAGAAAGTTGGCCAGGAATTAACAGTCCTGGTTGACGAGGTGAATGATTATGAAATTCTGGCTCGCAGCCAGTACGACGCACCAGAAGTGGATGGCCAGGTTATAATCCAGGAAGGATTGGATGTGCAACCAGGTGACACACTACGCGTTAAAGTGACTGATTCCACCGAGCATGATTTAATCGCCCAATCAATTTCAGAGAAAGATTCAAATAATGCAGACTATGAATAGATATTCACACCCTTGTTAGGACCACACTTTTTAAATTAGCCCGTTATCGGTACTTGTAAACAATATTCACCACGGATTCCGTGTCCGTTTTCTCGATCCCTGGCGGAACATCTGAGGTATAGCGAACCGTGTAACTGAGCCTTAGTGCTAAGACGCTATTTATATTTGCTGTCAAGGCAGTGACAGATCTGTTGATGGTGGTGTCTTCACCTATGTCAGAAAACAGGTCCTGAGCAAACTCACTATTATCACTTATATTCCATTTCAGGTTGGCTGCAAGGCGAGCTAAATATTCTTCATCTGTTTCTCCAGAATCTGCTTTACTGTAGCGAGCACCAGGACCAATTTCACCATCCAGACTTAGCGTAGGCTTGTGAATGATTCTACGACCATAACCAGCAGACACCGTGGTGCGGTATTGGAAACCACTAAAGCGGTCATTGTCATAAGTTGCTGTGACGTAAACGTAGTCGAACTTTCTAAATTTGTAATCACTCTTGCCGGATAAAAAGTAACGTTCAGCCGTTGCAACACCGTGATCTGAGTTATTCAAACCTTCAGCGAGCAATGTATGGCGCCACTTTTCAACTTCTTTTACTGCATCAACTTTACCTTTGATCGTTTGAGTGTCCGTATTGCCAGTGGTTCTCACATAACCCAGGCCGATGTCAGCTCTCCAGGTGGTAGGCTTTTTTTCTTCTTCAGCGGCATGAGAAGCTGATACCAGAAGTGTGAGGGTGGAACAAATTGCCAATGCGGTTTTTAAATTCATGGTTTCCTCTTTGTAATTTTTAAACTTGAGAATGAAGCGTGGCTATTTTAACAACAAGCGCAAAAAATAGTCATAATTTTTAATTACTATCACCCATTGTGAAAACTGAGACGATATGCTCAAAATGCGAACAGCCTGGCTGTGCATTGATGTAAAGATGGAATGTTCGTAAGACTGTTTCAAAATATTACTGGCTAAAATTTTGCCTTTGATTATGGGATAAGGTAGTGTACATGTGGTTCGTAAGCTATTGTAAAC
>NZ_CDLKIE010000527.1:0-12251 GCF_975902315.1 Kaarinaea lacus
CGTTATCAAGTATTTTTGTGTTGGTGTAATCGTGCTTTGATTGTTGTTAGTTTCTGGTAAATCGAATTTCAGTCTACCTCTTTGCGAAACAATGACCGCTCGTTCAATGACGTTTTGCAACTCCCGAATGTTTCCCGGCCAGGAATAATTTTGTAGCAGTTCGATATCACCTTGCGTCAAACGGATATCTGGTTTGTTTAGCTTGTTTTTAGCGCGTTCCAGAAAATGCATGGCCAGTAGCGGAATGTCTTCGTTGCGTTCGCGCAACCCGGCGCTGTAAACAGGAAATACATTGAGCCGAAAATATAAATCTTCGCGAAACTTCTGGTTAGTTACTTCGGCCTCCAGGTTTTTGTTGGTTGCGGCAATGATGCGTACATTGACATTTTTTGTTTTGTTCTCACCCACACGTTCAAACTGCCCTTCCTGTAGCACTCGCAATAACTTACTTTGTAAGTCCAGTGGGATTTCACCCACTTCATCCAGGAATAAGGTACCACCATCAGCCAGTTCAAAACGACCAGTACGATCTGAAACAGCTCCGGTAAATGACCCTTTTACGTGACCGAAAAACTCGCTTTCGAATAAATCCCGTGGAATTGCAGCACAGTTGACGCGAATTAAGGGTCGTTTGTTACGGCTGCTTCGGTTATGGATGGCACGTGCAATGAGTTCTTTTCCAGTACCTGATTCGCCGGTGATAAGTACGTTGGCTTCGGTAGGCGCGACAAGTTCTATTTGCTGAATAACACGTTGGATGACCGCGCCCTTGCCGACAATTTCCTGATAGTTGTGTTCAGAACTGATCTCCTCCTGTAGATAGGCGTTTTCCATCTCCAGTTTGTGTTTCAGTTCCTGTACCTCTGTCAGAGCGGCTAGCAAATTGGCCTCTGCAACCTTACGGTCACTGATATCACGAAATATCACGACTGCACCAACCAGTTTGCCATGATCCTTTATGGGAGTGCTGGTGTATTCTACCGGGATGGGATTTCCGTCTTTACACCAGAAAACCTCATTGTCTACGGTATGCACTTCGCCATCCATAAACGCTGCCAGAATAGGGCAATCATGTGACTTATAGACAGAGCCATCTGGTTTGCTGTGGTGAATGATGTCGTGTATGTTCTTGCCAACAAGCTCTTCAGCCCGCCAGCCTAGCATCCGTTCAGCAGCAGGATTCACAAATGTCGTATTGCCCTCGGAGTTGATACCATAAATACCTTCGCCAGCTGCTTTTAGTATCAGTTGGTTTTCATGTTCGATTTCCTGAAATATGTTTTCGATTCTTTTCCATTCGGCGATCCCCTGTCGCACATAAGCATTCGCATGTGATTCTTCCTGTAAGATTTTTAGTTTCTGTTTGTCTCGCAAGATGACGATGAGGAAGGTGTCTTCATTATGCTTGAACGACGATGCGGAATACTCAACCTGGATGGTTTCTTCGTTGCTTGTTTTGCAACTTAGTTCGTCTGTCCAACCGTGACCGTGCTCAATAACCGATTGTGTAAATACAACCAATGCAGCCAGTTCATGCGTATGAAGGTCTGAAACAAGCGTATTCTTTAAAGTATTTATATCATATCCGAGTAGGTTGCATGCTCGCTGGTTGGCGTTAACAATTTTGTTAAGCGCTGGGTCTATTACCAGCATTGCATCACTGCAGTGTAAGAATATTTTTTCAAAAAAATTAGGACTATAAATCCCTGTCGTGACATTAGGCATTGTTGTTATCGTCATTAGTTAATCCTCACTAATGTTAGGCAATTCTACTTCTATACCTTACTACTCAGGTTGTTCTTAATCAGGTAATACAAGCTTTGTTCCAATGCTACGAATATTCGTAGTAAGCACTACGAAAATTTGTAATTTACGAAAACTCGTAGCTTTTAAGTTTAATGAATCCAGGCAATAACAAATTGACTATCAATCAGTTATCGCCGTATTGATCACTTGGTACAGTCCTTGCGATGTCAGGGTTAGAACAGATAACAAGCACCCAAGCAGGTAACTAAAACGCACTGTTTCGGAATAATTACAACTCAATGGCGAGTTAAATTGGTGCTAAATGGGGGGGGGGACGCATTCTTTTAGTGCTTTTCTCATTTCCCTTGTTTAACCAACGAACAAGCCCGCTTTTGTCTATCCGGTTGGGCTCACAAATTTTAACTACATCCATTACACGATAAAGAGGATCAACGTATGTCGAATAAAAGTCTTGGAAATCCTTTTGATCCAGAGGCCGACCTGCAACATGGACCGTTCTGTAATTGCCCCATTTGTGTTTTTAAAAGAGAACAGGGTGAAGCAAATTATGAATGTACCGAGTCACAATTAACCGAAAAACTGGAAAAAGCTGTTTATGAAAGCACAGTCAGTGATTCTGAAATTGCGGCCTCAAAAGCTATGACTGCTGAAAACGCAAAAGAAAATGCTGTCATAGATAATCCTACCGAGTCCGCTGAAGCAATCATTGATAGAGCGGTTGAGAGCGCTGTGATCCGTGGCATCTTTGGGCATAACGAGGTAAGTCGACGGAATTTTATGAAACTTGTCGGTAGTGGTCTGGCCGCATCCATTATTGGTAGTGTTTTTCCCCTGGAAGCTGCCAAGGCAGCGATGAAAGAAGGCGGTGGTCCACTTGAGAAGAAAAAGCTCAAAGTAGGTTTTGTCCCTATCACCTGTGCAACGCCCATCATAATGGCGCATCCTATGGGATTCTATAAAAAGTATGGTCTGGACGTGGATGTTATTAAAACGGCAGGTTGGGCTGTGTCTCGTGATAAGTCCCTTAATAAAGAATATGACGCCGCACACATGTTAACGCCTATGCCTATTGCTATGACCATGGGTGCTGGCTCTACAGCAATGCCATTTATTATGCCCGCGGTGGAAAATATCAATGGGCAGGCCATCGTGCTGCATAACAAACATAAGGATAAACGTGATCCCAAGCAGTGGAAGGGATTCAAGTTTGGTGTTCCTTTCGAGTATTCCATGCATAATTTCCTGTTGCGTTACTATGTGGCAGAGCATGGTATTGATCCCGATAAGGATATTCAGATCCGCGTGGTGCCTCCGCCAGAAATGGTTGCTAACTTGCGTGCGGAAAATCTGGATGGTTACCTCTCACCTGATCCATTCAATCAACGTGCGGTCTGGGAGAAAATTGGTTTCATACATTTGTTGACTAAGGAAATCTGGCAGGGTCATCCGTGTTGTGCCTTTGCCACCAGTATGGATTTTGCGAAGAAGAATCCAAATACCTACGGCGCATTATTCAAGTCAATTGTGGATGCTACGCATTTCTCATCTAAAACGGAAAACCGCAAAGATATAGCCAAGGCAATAGCACCTAAGAACTATTTGAATCAACCGGTACCGGTCCTGGAGCAAGTGCTTACCGGCCGGTTTGCCGATGGTCTGGGCAACGTTCGCAACGAACCTGATCGTATCGACTTTGATCCATTCCCATGGCACTCCATGTCTGTATGGATTATGACTCAGATGAAACGTTGGGGTTATATCAAGGGTGACGTTGACTATAAAGGTATCTCAGAACAGGTCTACCTGGCGGCGGATTGCGGTAAGCTCATGAAGGAACTGGGCTACGAACCGCCCAAGACAACCTATGAGAACTACACCATTATGGGCAAAACTTTTGATTACACCAAGCCGGAAGAATACATCAAGAGTTTTGACATAAAGAGAGTGTAATATGATTCGCAACCTTAACCTTCGAGCTGCTTTGTTGTCCCTGGTGATTCTGGTCGTCACGTTGTTGATATGGGAGTTGGCGAATCAACCACCAAAAGCAAAAGAGGCGTTAACTGAGTATGAGTTGTTGATGGGGGGCGCGGACCAGGAGGCCCGCGTGCCCAATCCTTCTGAAGTAGGCGCACTTGCGATCGAAGAGTTGAGCGACCCCTTTTACGATAAGGGGCCCAATGATAAAGGTATTGGACTGCAACTGTTGTATTCCATTAAACGGGTAATGAGTGGGTTTTTCCTGGCAGCATTGGTTGCGATTCCCATTGGGTTTTTAATTGGTATGTCGCCGTTGATGTTTCGCGCTCTTGATCCGTTTATACAGGTTTTAAAGCCAATCTCTCCTCTGGCATGGATGCCGCTGGCGCTTTTTGTTCTCAAAGACTCTGAAGTGTCGTCAGTGTTCGTCATTTTTATTTGTTCCATTTGGCCCATGCTAATTAATACTGCTTTTGGTGTGAGCTCAGTGAAACGCGATTGGATCAATATCGCCAGGACGCATGAGTTGGGCAAATTGCGTACTGCATTCACTGTCATTCTACCGGCAGCAGCACCCACAATTCTTACCGGTATGAGGATATCTATTGGTATTGCCTGGTTGGTAATAGTTGCGGCGGAAATGCTGGTAGGAGGTACCGGGATCGGGTACTACGTGTGGAATGAATGGAATAACCTGGATCTGACCGCTGTTGTGTTTTCCATTCTGATGATTGGGCTGGTGGGTATGGTGCTGGACCTAATACTGTCGAAAGCAACACGCATGGTTACTTATGTTGAGTAAGTCTCAATAATCGTTAAGGAAGTTTGGAGTTGATTTAGTTATGACATCTTATTATCTGGATGCACAAGGACTTACAAAACGGTTTTCCGCGCCGAAAGGAGGAGAGCAATTAACGGTATTCGATAACGTCAGTTTTGGCATCAATAAGGGAGAATTTGTTTGCATCATAGGACATTCCGGCTGTGGCAAATCAACGATTCTTAATGTACTTGCCGGTTTAGATGAAGCTACAAAAGGTGTAGTGCTAATGGAAAACAAAGAGGTCGCCGGTCCTAGTTTGGACCGGGGTGTTGTTTTTCAAAACTACAGCCTGTTTCCCTGGCGGTCTGCGTTAAAAAATATCACCTTTGCGGTTCGTTCCCGTTGGCCTAAATGGTCAAAAGAACAGGTTATTGAACACAGTATGAAATACATTGAGATGGTGGGGTTGGAAGGCGCTGAGATGCGCAAACCAGCCCAACTGTCTGGTGGTATGCGTCAGCGAGTCAGCATTGCGCGAGCTTTTGCTATCGAACCAAAGTTGTTGTTAATGGATGAACCCTTTGGTGCGCTTGATGCGTTAACGCGTGGTATCATCCAGGAAGAACTTATAAAAATCTGGGAGCAAACCAATCAGACAGTTTTCATGATTACCCATGATGTAGACGAAGCCATTCTACTAGCAGACCGCATCTTGCTAATGACCAATGGCCCTTATGCACAAATTGCCGAGTCGGTAGTGATAGATATTCCCCGTCATCGCGAACGCACCGAAATTATTCATCATCCTAACTATTATCCGATTCGTAACCACCTGGTGGAATTCCTGGTGAAGCGTTCCAAGGAACTGTCCGGTGCAGAGCAGCAAGTCGAAACAATTGCAGATACACAAAGTGATGAGGATGCGCAGGTTCGTAATTATCCGCCGGAAGTCAATCCAGCGAAGTTGGTTACAACCGAAGCTGAAAGTAATAATAAGAATGAAAAGCATGTATTCAAGGTTATGGAGAATTAGTTTCTTAGTTGGCTGAACCCGTTTATGTAAAACAGAACATTATCAGGAGTGACATTATTATGAATAAAGTTGAAATGACCGAAGCCATCATTCTCGCCAAAAAGGAAAAAGGTTTAACCTGGCAGGCGATCGCAGATGAACTGGGTATGGGCGATGTGTGGGTAACTTCAGCGTGTTATGGAATGAATAAAATGAGCGAAGAGCAGGCATCCAAGTTATGCGGCACTTTAGGGCTGGGTGCTGACGTGAAGGACGCACTACAGGATTTCTGTCACAAGGACTTTCCAAAAACAGTACCTACGGATCCGGTCATTTATCGTCTGTATGAAATAGTTGGTGTTTACGGAGATACTATTAAAGCACTTATACATGAAAAGCTGGGTGACGGCATTATGAGTGCGATCGATTTTAATATGACGATTGATAAGGAAGAGAACCCGGCTGGTGACCGCATAGTCGTCACGATGAACGGTAAGTTTTTACCGTACAAGTCCTGGTAAACAACTTTAATATGAGATTTTAAGAAGACACTTTGCTGCGAGAGAGTTGAATGTAATGACAGATAATCGAGTACCAGTCACTGTATTAACTGGATTTTTAGGTTCCGGTAAAACCACATTATTAAACCGTATCCTCAAAGAACACCACGGTAAACGGATTGCAGTCATCGAAAATGAGTACGGTGAAATTGGTATTGATAACGAACTGGTTATTCAGAGTGACGAAGAAATATTTGAAATGAATAACGGTTGTATCTGTTGCACGGTACGGGGTGACTTGATTCGTATTCTTAGCAGGTTGATGGCACGCAAGGATAGTTTTGATTACATCATGATTGAAACCACAGGTTTGGCAGATCCGGGTCCTGTGGCGCAGACCTTTTTTATGGATGATGAAATCAAAGATAAATTACGCCTGGATGCGATTGTAACCCTGGTCGATGCTGCTCATGTTGCGCAGCATATAGAAACCAGCAACGAGTGCCAGGAGCAAATTGCCTTCGCAGATGTATTGCTATTGAATAAGACAGACCTGGTAGAGTCAGATAAAACGCTCGATGCCCTGGAAGAAAAAATTCGTAGCATGAACTCAGTGGCTAAAATTCATCGTACCGAGAAAGCGGCTATAGATCTTGATGATGTGCTCAATGTGCGTGCGTTCGATTTGGATAACAAACTGGATATCGATCCGGACTTTCTCCGTGAGGAGTTGCCCTATGAATGGAGTGGATTGTACCAGCTGGAATCGGGCAATTACCGTTTAATGTGCGCTGAAGGCCCTGATCCCACTATGAACGTCGTTATGTTGCCATTGTGTTGTGATGCGAGTGCAGATATGGCGACCGCAAAAAAACAGGCCATGTTGTTGTTTTCCGAAGAAGAAATCCCTGTGAAGCCATGTAAAATTGGCGACCTCAGTAACCAGCTAGTTCCAGCAAACTCCTTGTATTCTTTGCTTTTAAGCCAATCGAAAAATGACTTTGATATCGATATTGCAGTACCAGGCTATTACATGTTGTTTACGCAACATCTGCCTGAAGAGTTTGATATGACATTAGAACTGAACGGGGTCGTGTACGAACCGCTTCAGTATGAAGAATATGCTGCACCACATGAGCACGATGACACTGTTTCGTCTGTGGGGCTCAATGCTAAGGGCGATCTTGACCCCGGCTTATTTGAAAGCTGGATTACCAATCTGTTGCGTAGTAAGGGTGTTGATATTTTTCGCATGAAGGGCATTGTCAGTCTGGCTGGTGAGGCTAATCGCTTTGTGTTTCAAGGCGTGCACATGTTGTTTGACGGAGAACCGGACCGTCCATGGGGTAATGAAGAAAGAAATAATCAACTGGTGTTTATCGGACGTGACCTGGATCGTTCGAGCCTGGAACAGGGGTTTGCGTCTTGTCTGGTTTAGCATCACCAGTTATATCGTCCGACTACCCACTCTTGTGGAACGCTAGTGATTGCATTCGCGACATTAGTGCTTCGCCTGAATCAAATCATTTGGCATTAGCTGATGCATCAGGTGCTGTTTCCGTTTTTGACACCGAAGCAACCACCCTTGTTTGGTCCAAGTTCGCACATGAGTTGGGTGCGTCATTGATCGACTGGTCAAGGGACGCCGAACTGATTGCTAGCGCAGGACAAGACGGCTATATCAAACTCTGGCAACCGCATACCGGTGAGGTAATCAAAGTACTACAAGTGCCGGGATTGTGGATTGAGCGTTTGAAGTGGTCTCCTGACGGAAACTTTTTGGCCGCTGCCGCGGGTAAATCCATTCTTGTTTGGGACCGGCAGGGTAAGGAAGTGATTCATTTTGCGCAACACCAGAGCACCGTAACTGCCATCGCCTGGAAATATAACAGTAAGGAAATTGCAACTGCCTGTTATAAACGCGTCAACCTGTTTCGAGTTGGTTACAGTAAACCCTATCAATCACTGCAGTGTTTGGGTTCATTGATCTCGCTGGTATGGAGCCCCAATGGAAAAGCTATATGCGCAGGATCCCAGGATCGCATGCTGCAATTCTGGCGCTTGTCGAATAAGAAAAACCATCATGCGGAAATGAAAGGTTATCCTGAAAAAGTCAGTTTGCTGGACTGGGATCGTGACAGCCGTTATCTCGCCTCAGCAGGAAGCAGTGACATTGTTGTATGGAATACACAGGGCAAGAGCCCGGCGGGAACAGCACCTTTTGTACTTAAAGGTCACTCAGCCAGAGTCACAGCACTGTGTTTTCAATCCAGGGGACTATTGCTGGCCTCGGGAGCCAATGACGGCAGTATTTATGTCTGGGACTTATCGCAGGGGAATGAACCTGTAGCGAAATGGAATATAGACTCGTCTGTCACTCGGCTTTTCTGGGTGAAGGATGATGCGCAACTGGTTGTTGGGGCTAAAGATGGTTCTGTCAATCTATTTAATTTGAGTAGTAACAAAAATACAGATGAAGATTGATACTTTTAAAGTGAAAAAGATTTGCAAGCAATTAAACAGTAACAGTTATTAACGAGAAGGAGTAAGCAAGATGGCTCAAAAAGGTATTTCAACTGCTGTTGTGGTTTCTCAGGCTGGACATGACGTAACTCCTGTTGTCAGTGATTCCCTGGGCAAAAAAGTAGTGGCGGCAACGTTTGCGCTCGTATTGGCGTCAATCATTATAGGCGCTACCGGATTCGCGCCTGGCTATGCACATAATGCGGCTCATGATACTCGTCATGTGATGGTTTTTCCGTGTCATTAAAGAGCGGTAAAGCTAAACACAAAAATATTTAAACTGCATAGTCAACTGTTTTACTGTTTACAGTTAGAGGGTTTTTAAATGCTTAAACGCCTGGTTTTTTCCTCGGTCATTTCTGGTATCGCGGTTGGATTGCTGATAACCGTTTTACAGAGTTTTACGGTAATCCCCATGATACTCAACGCAGAGACGTTTGAAACAACACAGTCTGCAGCTTCGGAATCTCCAGGACACGCGCATAGTCATGACCACTATGACCACGGAGGACATCAACATAGTGGTGATGAGTGGGCACCCGAGGACGGGTTTGAGCGAACATTCTTTACTGCAATAACCAATATACTCGCGGCTATCGGTTTCGCTTTGTTACTAGCCACCTGTTTTATGTTCCGCAAAAACATTGACTGGCGCAAAGGCATATTGTGGGGGCTGGGTGGTTTCGTGGCATTTCAACTGGCGCCCTCCTTAGGCTTGCCGCCAGAGCTGCCGGGAACTGAAGCCGCTGCGGTAGAAGGACGACAGATCTGGTGGATTGCAACGGCGATATCAACTGCAATGGGTTTGTTATTGTTGGTTTTAGCGCAGGGAATCTTACTAAAGGTAAGTGGCCTGTTGCTGATCATGATTCCGCAAACGGTCGGCGCGCCACAACCCCTTGAGCACTCAGCGCTGGCTCCAGAGTCATTGATTACTCAGTTTATCGTTACGACAACCATACTAGGTGCCATTTTCTGGATGTTGCTAGGTGCTGCTACCGCATACACGCATAACAAGCTTACTTGATCACTTGGATTATTAACCAACTATTATGACCTCAGAAGAATCCCGACCACCATTTCCTCCCTTTGATGAAGAAAGCGCGCGCATCAAGGTGCGTGCGGCGGAAGATGCCTGGAATACGCGTAATCCCGAGAAAGTGTCATTGGCCTATACCGCGGACAGTACCTGGCGTAACCGCGCCGAATTTTTACAGGGCCGTGAGGCAATCGTTGAGTTTCTGACACGAAAGTGGGCTCGAGAACTCGATTATCGTCTGATTAAAGAGCTTTGGGCGTTTACTGAAAACCGGCTTGCCGTGCGTTTTGCTTATGAATGGCACGACGACTCCGGTAACTGGTACCGATCTTATGGAAATGAAAACTGGGAATTTGCTGAATCCGGATTAATGCGACGACGTATTGCCAGCATAAATGATGTACCTATTAAAGAAACAGAAAGGAAATATCGATGGCCATTGGGTCGCCGGCCAGATGATCATCCTGGACTCAGTGAACTTGGCCTTTGAGTTTGGCTAGCGGCTCAGTAATTACTCAGGAAAGTTTATTTAGAGCTGTTTGAAAAGCTGGGACAAATTTGGGACACTTCAATATACATTGGGTGTGATTGGACGACACTAGCTGTGTTATAAGATGATGATTAAATTAGGAATTGCGGAAAAAGTATTTATGAATCAAGAGGCTTAATGCGGCTTGAAAACCGTTGAACCTCGCGGTTCCCAGGGTTCGAATCCCTGCCTCTCCGCCATATAACAAATAAAGGTCACCCAGTGGGTGGCCTTTTTTGTTATGGGAGGATGAGGGTAACGATAAGTATCCCTGGGTTCGACAAAATTGCCGGGAGCAATTTTGAACATTGCGTAGCAATGGCCCGAAGGGCGGAGCACATGGATGTGCGGAGTAATCCCTGCCTCTCCGCCAAATATAAAAAAACCTTCTTAGGTCCTTTTTTATTTATTAAGGTAGATTTGCATATCTTATGATGGTACTAAAAATGGTCTATATTTAGTACCATCACTTTTTCTCTGAGAGACAGCTATGAAACTTAGTAAAGCCGTAAAACCAATCAGTTATCTTAAATCAAAAACGGCAGACGCAATTCGTGAGGTTAACGAAAATCACGATGTCATAGTTATTACTCAAAATGGTGAAGCCAAAGCTGTTTTGCAAGATATAACTGATTATGAACAAACTCAGGAGTCACTAGCCTTAATGAAAATGCTTTCTCAAAGTATTACCAGTTATCAGAAAGGCAACCATAAAAGCGCAAAGCAAGCATTAAGCTCAGTTCGTAGAAGAATCAGGGAAACTGGTTATTGAAAACTTATAAAATAAGAATTATAAAAGATTCTGAAGATGATTTGTTTGATATAGATGACTACGTTGTACGCCATGATTCTGTAGAGCGAGCCAACCACGTTTTAGATAAATTAGAATCTGTTATTTATAGCCAGGAAAAAACACCCACCCGAGGTCACATCCCGCCCGAGCTCGATCGAATCGCTGTCAAGGAATTTAAAGAACTTCATTTCAAACCCTATCGAGTTATCTACCAAATTATCGATGGGCAAGTAGTTGTCCATGCTTGCTTAGATGGGCGAAGGGACATGCAAACGTTGTTGGAAAGAAGGTTTACTCGGTCAAATTTATAAACAGTGAGAGGTTGTCAATATTTCAACCCACATCCATGAATTACCCGCGCGGATGCGTCAGGTTTTTCCGAACCTGGATAATTTCAAATTCCAGGACTAAATTTTTCAATAGCTTATTAAACTTTTATAATCTTTCTCTGAGTCTTTTGGTTGATGTATTTGCATCACTCAATCTTGTTGATTGTTATAAATAGTAGAGCGTGTAAATTTGGTAGCCATTTTATGAAATAATTACTCAGTAGTCTGTTAGTGACTTTGATCCATATCAACACACTTATTTCGATTCTAGATTAGGCTATGACACAGTAATATAAGAAAACAAAATCAAATTCAGCAGTATTAATACTCACAAACTTTTTAAAAAAATATTAATAATTTTTCTATTAGACTAGTGCAAGAGACCATAGACTCCATATTAAGCTGGAAAGTTAAAGTTATTTATCTGGCAGTATTAGCTTGGCAGCATCAGCGCAGTGAGGTGGGTCAAAATGGGTTTGCAGTGTACGCAGAATTTTATATCCGTTAACAGGAAAGTTAGTAAACGGATATATCGTTGCGCTCATCAAAAACAGTACTCCCTGTCACACAGTATCCTGAAACGTCAAACATACCTTATTCTTGATAATAAGGTATGCGTTGTATTTGCGTGTATTACCTGAAAATGGAGCATTGTATGCGAAATGTTAGGATTAATAAGCACCACTATTTTATGGTTTTAATATTGTTCCTGATCGCTATGTTATTCTCCACGCGAAGCTACGGCATCTTGCTAAGCGCCGTAGCGGATTCAGACAATGTAGTGGTCGGTGACAATATAAATATTGAGATTGTCGTGTCCGGTTTAGAGGATCCAACGCCTGCACAAAATGTCGGTGCGTATCATCTTGAATTAACATATTCATCAGATATTTTGGTGCGTGATTAGGCATAAATGCCTTTTTGTCGGTAGTAGAAAGTATATGAAGCTTGCATTTATAACGATGTGCTTAGGAAAAGTAATGTCAATTTTATAGTGGAGACTGGCCCTCATATGC
>NZ_CDLKIE010000528.1:0-4961 GCF_975902315.1 Kaarinaea lacus
TAATCATACCATAGGTACACATGGATTCGCCGCAAAGAATCTTCGCTATTACACTGGAATTGAGCTCAATGTAAGACGGGAATTGCACTAGCGGTTTTACATACGCCACGGATAGTTTGAGCGATGTATTCGGCGCGTTTTGTACCAGTATGCGATAAGTGGTTTGTTTCCACTGCCAGCTATCTGTTCCCGAGCAGCATCATTTTTCATGTAACGCTCACAAAGTTCGATCAGGACTGACTAGTCGCCCCGTCAGAATCCAACACGCTTCTCGTGTAAAAATATTGGGAATCACAAACTACGGTCGCCGGGAAATCATGAAAACCTGAACACTGTTCGGTCACCCAGAATGGACTACGTCCACGCCCCTTTGATGAAAGGGTGGCATGGATTAAATTCTTACTTAATTGCACTGAAAAAATTAGTCTTTTCTTTTTTGTTGACTGGAATTATTTCGCAAACCAGGAAAAGGTAATTTTTCGACCTCGTTATCTTTGGGCTTTGTACTCCTTCTGCATCCAAATAAGTGACCCCTTATGTGCAATAGTTTTTGGTCGCTTAATCGTAGCGTAAATAGTAACATTGGAGAAAGATTGTTTAGAAATTTTGCAATAAACCTGGCAACACATCCATGAACATAATAAAAAGTTTAAACGAAAGAAAACTACTGTATTTGTTATTGACCTGCATCTTTATATTTACATTATTACGTCTTTTTAGAAAAGCACTGCTAATTAACACTGGCCATATTGATGGCGTTTATCAAACATTCAATATACTAACAAGAATCTCCGCTGGTGATATAGCAGGATCGGATTTTTATCCTTACCTGGGCCTTGGGCCTACGTTTTCTTTATATCCAATATTCGAACTTTTAGGAGGTACTGTTTTTGCGTCGCAATTTTCAGCCAACCTGGTGACAACCACCTTTTGGTTAATCAGCCTGATACTCATAGCATCTTTTAGCCCACTGCGCGAGCTATCTAAAGCAAAGCTCATAACTTTTCTCGTGCTTATTTATATTATATTTGGACTTAAGGCATCCCTTCCTGGAAACAGTCTGTTGGTTGCCCGTAGTTTTGCCGCAATAATTGCAGCTCTTTCAGCATACTACTTTCTACTAAAATCGAATAAACCGGTCTTATATGGCATCAGTATTTCTGTAATTCTATTGTGGTCAAACGACTATGGCATTCCAACTGCTATCGCGATGCTAATAGTATTGTTTATCCACAACTTTCCTAGCCCGCTTAGGAAAAATACATTGATTACCATAGGCTCGTTGCTGATAGCAACACCTATACTAATATTCATTTATACCAAGGGTCATATTACGGAATATATCAACTTCACTAAGGATGTCGCAGCAGATCAATTCTGGTATTTCGCCTTCTATACTCGTGATGCAAACTATTACTCTTTAAGTGACTCGTTACTATTCTGGTTCAGAAAGGACTCCTTACTTGGTTCTTTTTTGCTATTAACATCACTTCCTTTGCTATTCCTTTTACTTATTGACGCAATAAAAAATAAAAGTCAAAACTCCATTATTCTATTAATAATCGGCCTGTCGACACTTGGAGCAGGCTTGTTATCAGAAATCGGCGGCCATAAATCACTACATTACTATCGCTCGCTTTTCTCAACATATCCGTTCTTACTACTACAGACAATACATATAGCTCAGCACCGATGGATTTGGGTACACAAAAAGCTTTACCGAATAAATAGCTTAACCAGGAGAATGAAGTCTATACCAGTCAATTATTTGTTAACATTTTTATTAGGAGCCTCTTTAATTGGTATTGGCCTTGAATCCAGCAAAGTCTTTGCGATGACCAAATCTGCGACATATATTGAAGCGCTTGGCGGCTATATGGACGATAAAAATTTAGCGCAAGTTCAAATAACGAATAATTTACTCAAGCAACATGGCTCCAAAGTGAAAATATTATCCGAGTATCCTGCAATACCTCATGCAATACTTGGCCAAAAAAGTGAATTAATCGCTAATTCTGTTATTCACGCACTGGGACCCACCACAAGAGAACTCTACTACAGCCAAATAAATAACATCGACTTTCAATACGCAACAACCACGAATCCAGAATATTCTTTCTGGCAAAGATGGAGTTTATTCCAGAACTGGCGTTTTTATAAATATGTAATTTTAAACTTTGAGCCCCTGCATACTACACACGAATTGATTTTTTGGCGCCACAGCATCCGCGCATCTACAGAAGAAATTAATCTAAAAACTCGCTGTAACATTGAACATATTTCTCCTTCACGCGCAAGAATCATAGTTCAGGGATCAAAACAAGATTCCCTGTATGAAGTACAGCTAAACTATAGACTCTTATTTCAAAGCACATTGGTTCCAATAATAGGCAGAAATCATTTAATCAGAATAAAATCATCATCACTACCCAAAGAAATCGACAATTTATTTTCTATTCCTCCATACACGGAATACGCAGAGTTCCCAGTAATATTAGAAAAAGGAATAGATAATTCGTTCTTGATTGTCGCAGACCCGGAAAAACGCAGCACCCTGAGAATCGATGATTGTCAGATAAGGTTCATTACGGAAAATAAAGAAATAATTAGCGCGATAAGGGATTAATATCGTATGGAATGTATTCCAATAATATATTTACAATATACTCAGCCGGGACTTAATCGCCCTAACCCGAACGAAGGCCAATAACAGCTTTTGTTGTACTATTTAAGTGCTGTTGCAATCCTGGCTAGAAGGCGTTGAATTCTCGTTCTCAATATATAACCAATCAAAGCGAAACCAAAAATCATGAATGGCAAATGCCAGAGAATGATATTAATGTCTGTGTGAATATAAGAGTGGCTTTTGGCCAGAACAAACCAGGACAATGGTGCCAGAATAGATAACCAGGTAGTGATAATCAGCGCACGTAATACCGGATTGCTTATTCTAAATTCGGTCAATTCGTACTTTTCCTTAAACACTTTGAATGTAATAAATACGAAGACCAGGATCCACAACAGATAAGGTACTTTCAACCGAAAGGAGCCCCCTCTAAGCAGGTATTCATCAAATACCACCGAAAATACGGATGCTTTTTGTGATTCATAGTAAGGTGTATTTAAAAACAACTCGGGATCGGCATGCGTGCGAGTCAAAATACGATCTTCAATAATACTCACCGCCTGTTCAGTACTTCCCGTTGCTAATGTCAACTGGTATGTATGTAGAATAATCGCAAACACAAAACCCAATAACCCAAAAGCCCCAATCACAGAGCAACGTAGCAGTAATTTTCTACCTGACCAGGAATTTTTAACAGCAAAATAGACCAGCGGCGCAAGCATTGCCAGAAGGATAGTGCTAATAAACTCGTAGCCCATCGTTGATTTTAAGAACACGGCCAGCATGACCAACAATGCCACCCAAAAAATATTGACTTTTCTTCCTAACTCCTCCAGCTTGACTGCTAACAATACAATCACCATGGGTAAAAACATTGCATATACCATCCAGTACAGGTTTTTACCCATATAGACCTGCCACTTCGATAACACAATTGTCGCCAGTAAAAAACAGGAAGCTTCTATCCCAATATCGAAATACAACACAACTATGACAATAGACAATACCAGCGCAAATAGAAGTGATGTTACACCTCGGTATATAGCAAGCCTGGTCGATGGTTTAAAATTGAGTTTCTTAAATAAATATTCGAGCTGGCCAAGGAAGATTCCCTGCATTCCAAACTGAGAATCATATTCTTCATATTCCCCCCCATTAATCTCTCCCACAAATAACTTTGTTTGATTCAGATTCATGTCGCCTTCCAGCCCCATATACCGACCAAGCCTGGCTTCAGAACTAAAAATACCGTCATTCCCTGACTTAACAAGCCTTCCTATAACCAGGGCTTCCGAATCACTCTGGTAACTATCAAATTTCTCGGGATTAACCGCGTGGAATAAATTAAAATTGAATGAAAAAAAAAGCGTCAGCAAACTAACAATAAATAAAGTTACGCCCTGTTTGTCCTGGATGCCTTTCATCTTTGTTATGATATTTATGTATGTTACCTGTCAAATGAGCAATAATTACGAATATAACTGCAACCTGTGTTTTTTCACTGCCGATCAGGCAAGCTATGGATTACAAAAGAATGGATCCGCTTAGATATATCCTGAACTGGAACAATCACCAACACTATAATTCGCCGATATTTGCATGGAATATTAATTTATTAATTTCACCATTGCAGGTAAACTTCGATCATTATGAAGAGCCTGATAAAAAGATACAACTGGCTTACCAAAGTCCACTTTGATAAAAATTCCGGTTTCTATTACTTCATCAGATATGGACACAAAGTGTTCATCAGACATCCCAGGCACTATTTGCCGGAAAAAGACATCAGGTGGCTTTGTGAAAACATTATATACAAGCACTATTTGCCATCAGATGAAGATCAGGTGGTGGATCTTGGTGTTGGCTATGGTGATGAAGCAATATATCTAAAACATCGATCGAAAAATGTTAAATACCTGGGTGTCGAAGCACAACCTGTCATTTATGAGTGCGCATGTAATACATTTAAACAATTGGGACCGAATTTTTCAGTCTCCCCTTTCGCGGTTAGCAACGAAAAATCTCTGAAGTTTGTCAGCCAATTTGGCTACGCCGGTGCAAGCGATGAAGACGAAGGATACATCGAAATTCCAACTATTAGCTGGGCTGAGCTTGTTGATCGTTACGGTATCGATAAAATAGATCTACTAAAAATGAACATCGAGGGTGCTGAGCGATTTGTTCTGTCATCTATAGACGATTATTCAAATATAAGGCGACTCGTGATTTCCTGTCACGATTTCAGAGCAAATAGCGGAGATGGTGAAAACTTTCGTACAAAAGATTTCGTAATAAATATCCTGTCTGAGAATGGCTATCAAATTGAACATTTTAA
>NZ_CDLKIE010000529.1:0-4057 GCF_975902315.1 Kaarinaea lacus
ATGTCGCGAGAGCACAGGGATTTATACCCATTGGGTATGTGCGAATCGACCCGGTAAACTAGCAAATATTCTAAATGGACATTCGCAGTTCGACGAAAGCCCGGTGAGGTATCGGAGGTATCGGGGTCGGACCTGTGTAACGTATTGAAGGATATCATTAAAGGACTTAAAAAACGTTAAAATTTCCCTTTAAACGGCTGTTTTCATATGTAGAATAGTGCGTCTAAGAATAATAACAATAATAGGGATGCAGTATGCCCCGCGCTAATCGTTACTTTTTGCCAGGCTATGTTTGGCATATTGTCGCTCTCGCACATCCATGTGCTCCGCGACATAAGAACATCCATGTTCAAAACTCACCGTTGTCACAAAAAAGAGTTTCTTCTCAAGTTTCACAAAGATCGAATGAACTGGATTCGTTGGTTATTTGAGGCGAAGAAACGTTATGGACTTTGTGTACTAAATTACATTGTTACATCTCAATTAAAAGGGTCAGACCCCTTAATGGGTTTTCTCTAAATTATTTTAACCAGAAACGTGCTTTTTCGGTAATTGCCACAACTGCCGGGTGAGAAATCCTACGCTCAACAGAAATTGCATAAAATTGCTCGCGGACTTTTTCTGTCTCGCCAAATTTCTTAACTCTGAATTGTTTTGCAACTTCATCGGCTATTGCGGTAGGAACAATAAAAGCACCTGCACCTGCCTGGCCAAACACTTTCATCAGTGCGCTGTCGTCAAACTCTCCAACAATACGAGGGTAAATTCGCAAACTGTCCAGCCAGCTTAAAAGACGTGGACGCACCATGTTTATATCGCTTGGAATTAATATTGGTGCACCATCAAGACTTTGCGGAAAGTTTTTTCGTAGTTTATTGGCTAGAGCCGGTACGGCCATGAAACTGATACCACTCTCCCCCAGTGCGTGGTTAAATCCTCGAACGTTTACACTCGTTGGTATCGGACCATCTGCAATAACCAGGTCTATGTGATGCAAGGCAAGCTCCGCCAACAAACTTTCGAGGTCATTTTCCTTGCATACTATACGTACCGGGTCACAGGACTCCATTGCGGGCGCTATCAGGTGATAGGCAATAGATTTTGGTACTACCTCAGCAATGCCGACCTTAAAAACCATCGGCCTATCAACAGGCTGATTGCGCACTGATTCTTCGAGCTCATTACCCAGGGAAAATATTTCATCGGCGTAACTGATCACTAGCCTGCCGGTTTCAGTAAGCTCCAGATTTCGTCCGGATTTTTCGAATAGCTTTTCGCCAAGCTGCTCTTCCAATAAGCTTATTTGGCCACTAATTGTTTGCGGCGTAATGTGTAGACGTTCGCTGGCGCGTATGACCCCACCTTGCTTGGCAACCATCCAGAAATAATGCAAATGCTTATAATTTATCATGGAATTCTATACTTCGTAATATTCGAACAATTGTAATGAATTATTCGACTTTTTAAAACCCCTGGATGCCTTTATGCTAACTTGCAATGAAATCCTGACATCCAGTAGGAGGCGATATGCACATTGATATTCATACTCCCGACTTTCCATTAACTCAGGAACTTCGTGAGCATATAGAAACACGCCTTGAATTCGCACTTAGTACTCGGAGCGAACATATCGACCGAATCCTCGTTCGCTTATACGACGTCAATGGACATACGGGCATAAATGATAAATGTTGTTTTATACAAATCAATCTGCCACGCACATCGGATGTCATCGTCCAGGATACCGAATCAAGCATATATGCAGCCATTAATCGGGCAGCCGATCGCGTTAGCCGTACCGTCACCAGAAGGCTGATCAGACGACGAGACAAATCAATATATGCATTACGTGAGAAAGCCCAGTATTCCATAAATAGTAGCGCCAACACTGCTCTGGATATTAACCAATAGCTGGGAGGCGAACATGGCGAAGCCATTAATAAGTTCAACTACAGAATCGCAATCCAAATGCCACAACAGTAATGAGGAGTTTTTTTGTGGCGCTATTCAGTATTTTTACCAGTCTTTTACGCGCATTTCGTTTTAATGGTCGTCGAGAAAAAACTCATTACACTTATGCCAACACAAGGAATCAAAGCATATGAATATACCAAATTTATTTAATCAGTTTTTAGGTGCATCAGATGGTTATTCATCACCAAGTAGTAGTACTCAGGGAGTTGGGGCTACGATTACTAAGTTAGCCAGCAATATCCCTGGTGGTCTCGCCGGAGGAGCGGCAGCAGGAGGTATTCTTGCGCTGCTGACTACAAGCAAGTCCGCCAGAAAATTTGCAGGCTCTGCTGCAACCTATGGCGGTGCTGCCCTTCTCGGTGGGTTGGCCTACCAGGCGTTCAATAACTGGCAAAAAAATAATGTTCGACAGGTCAACAGCCATGTTGGAGCTCAGCATTTAAAATTGAAAGACACCACCGCTTTTGGAGAAGCTGCACATAATACTTCATTAGAGTTTGAGCTTACCCTTGTCAAAGCAATGATTGCGGCAGCAAAAGCTGATGGTCACATAGATCAAATGGAACAACAGCGGATATTCAAAACAGTAGAAGATATGGACTTACCGAGCGAAACCAAAGGCGCGATATTTGACCTATTACAAAAGCCAGTTTCCATTGATGATATCGCTCGTGGTGTTGTCAATATTGAACAAAGCACAGCAGTTTATCTAGCATCGTGTTTGGCGATTACCCCAGATAGTTCTGAAGAAAATATTTACCTGGATGAACTGGCGATGGCCTTGCGTTTACCTAAGGACCTGGCTCGACAGTTACAGCAACAAGCTCAGGACGCCATAGCCGAAGCGGCGTAAAAAAGAACCCCTCTGTAAAGTGGTCAGAGCACTTTTCTTTCAACTGTGAGCGGTAAAAGGCCTCTGACGCCTTTTACCTTTGAATAAAAGGGGACGGAGGGATTTAAAATTTACCACATACATGATGGTTAAAAATAAATCCCTCCGTCCCCTTTAGCGGTCCGACCCGGTTATCGCCAAACAGCTATGATCAAATTCTTCACAGATACACTAGAGACTGATAACGAATTAAAACAACATATGTTGGCGCGTAAAAAATCAGAAGATCTTAAAAAATAATAATTAGATAGTTAAGATATATGCAGGGTAGGATGAGGAATTGTTAAGAAGAAATTTGCAATGTCAAACTTATCAAGCATTGATGTAAATATTGCCATTGTTGTAGTGGTTGACTCATGTCAAAGTAAAGCTAACGTATTTAGTCTTTAATTTATATTAATTAAAAAGAATTATTCTCCTTAGCCATTTCTGTCAGTTAATCAATTTATTTCAATAAAACATTGTTCTTGTTCTTAAGTTGTCATTTTAAAGTTTGTAGAATTATTGATTTACTCACGCAAAGAGATGTTGCTATGTGGATCAATCTAAAACAAACACGTTCATATATATTATTACGAAAAATACTTTTATATTTCTAATAGTTGTCTTTTTTGGCTCAACGTGTTCTGTATATAAAATAAGTCGCGTGTAAGCAGACATCCTGTAGATTGGCAAATCTTGAATTAAATTGTTGTGTTGTAAGCCTAATTCCTAAGGATACGATCATGGCGGAGACAATTGATGCTGTCGGCTATCTATACAAGCAATTTAATATCAATCCAGGCGTGTGGAATCTTCACGGAGCCATACGTGAAAGTGCGCGTAAATTACGAATGAACCGTAGTTCTTTTATTAATCTACCAAGGAGGAGAGCTTATGAACAGGGTATGGGGAACGAAAAGTACACACGTAAGATTCGCGTTGTGTGCGCCAGTGTTGCTGTTGCTTACGGCATGTGGTGTCACTCAAGTTGATACGGGATATGGTCTTTCAGGCGGCCCAATCACCTATACGGGAACGGTTTCTCTGGACACCGCCACTACCGATGCGCGTTATGCACGTCTTAATGCGGACAATACGTTTAACGGTAATCAGCTCATTAACGGAACACTTGAGGCCAAAGTCTATTATGGCAGTGACGGTCGCGGGAACAGCTTGAAGTTGAGCGATAGCCCCGGCGGGAGCGCGATA
>NZ_CDLKIE010000530.1:0-4250 GCF_975902315.1 Kaarinaea lacus
GTGAGGTACCCTTAAACTGTAACATAATTTCGTACCAGATTATTCACCTCACTTTATGATATAGATCATTATCCAAACCAAAAAATAATGGCATGGTAAGTCCGTTATGGAATTGATCCAATGGCTTCGCGATCTGCATATCGATGATGTTCCGCAGGTCGGTGGTAAAAACGCTTCTCTTGGCGAAATGATTGGCGCATTGTCAAGCGAGGGTATTCGAGTCCCTGGTGGATTTGCGACAACCGCTCACGCCTACCGCGAATTTCTTGCCAACAATAATCTGGACCAGAAAATACATGACACCCTCGACCAACTGGATGTCGATGACGTTAAGGCGCTCGCTGACACTGGCAAAAAGGTTAGACAGTGGGTAGTCGACGCGCCGTTTTCCCCCGAATTTGAACAAGCTATCAAAGATGCCTACACCGAACTGGTAAAAGAATATGGTGACCAGGCCAGCTTTGCGGTTCGTTCATCCGCCACTGCAGAAGATTTACCGGAAGCATCCTTTGCCGGGCAGCAGGAAACATTTTTAAATATTAGTGGCATTGATAACCTGCTATTAGCCATCAAAGAGGTCTTTGCCTCTCTTTATAATGATCGCGCTATTGCCTATCGAGTTCATCAGGGCTTTGATCATCGCCAGGTTGCCCTGTCAGCCGGTATACAAAAAATGGTACGCTCAGACGTGGGCAGCAGCGGTGTTATTTTTACTATTGATACAGAGTCAGGTTTCGATCAGGTGGTGCTCATCACCAGCGCCTATGGTTTAGGTGAAACCGTCGTGCAAGGTATCGTCAACCCGGATGAGTTCTACGTTTACAAGCCAACCTTGAAAATGGGCAAACATGCGATTCTGGGTCGAACCATGGGCGGCAAAGCCATTCGCATGCAGTACACGGATAGTGCCAATCATAGCGATTCTACGGTCACCATAGACGTCCCCATCGAAGAACAAAACCGCTTCAGCATCAATGATGGCGACGTTACCCGGTTAGCCCAAATGGCAGTAAGAATTGAAGAACATTATGGGCGACCCATGGATATTGAATGGGCCAAAGATGGTACCGACGGAGAACTCTATATCGTCCAGGCGCGCCCGGAAACCGTTAAGAGCCGCGCCAGCAAAAACGTCATTCAACGCTATGAACTCAAATCAACAGGCAAAACCCTGGTTAAAGGCCGCAGTATTGGTCAGCGTATCGCGGCAGGTAGTGCGCGTGTTGTAATGAGCGCAACCGAAATCGACCGCGTGCAGGAAGGCGATGTTCTGATTACTGACATGACTGACCCGGATTGGGAACCGATCATGAAACGTGCTTCAGCCATTGTAACCAATCGTGGTGGCCGTACCTGTCATGCAGCAATTATCGCCCGAGAAATGGGTATCCCCGCAGTCGTGGGTTGCGGTGATGCAACAACAAACGTTAGCGATGGTATAGATGTGACAGTGTCATGTGCCGAAGGTGAAACGGGTTTCATCTATGACGGAAAACTGGAATTCGTGCTCAATGAAATACAGGTGGACTCCATGCCACCACTGCCCTTTAAAATCATGATGAATGTAGCGACCCCGGACCGGGCGTTTGACTTCCGTCAACTACCCAATGAAGGTGTTGGTCTGGCACGACTGGAGTTCATTATTAACAGTACCATAGGCGTTCATCCCAAAGCCCTGCTCAATTTTGACCACCAGTCCGACAACATCAAACAGCAAATTCAGCGCAAGATGGCTGGCTATGCCGACCCTGTCAGCTTTTATATTGAGAAATTAACTGAAGGTATTGCCACTATCGCAGCAGCGTTCTACCCCAAACCGGTCATTGTGCGCATGTCTGATTTCAAATCCAACGAGTACGCGAACCTTATTGGTGGTGACACCTACGAGCCCGATGAGGAGAATCCCATGATCGGGTTTCGGGGAGCCTCACGCTACGTTAGTGATTCATTCAAAGATTGTTTTGAGCTGGAATGTTTTGCGATTAAAAAAGTGCGCGATGATATGGGACTTACCAACGTTGCCATTATGATTCCTTTTTGCCGTACAGTTACAGAAGCAGAAGCCGTCATCGATGTACTGTATGACAATGATTTGCATCGTGGCGAGAATGGTCTGGAAGTCATTATGATGTGCGAAATCCCCTCCAACGCCCTGCTAGCAGACAAATTCCTGCAATTTTTTGACGGCTATTCCATTGGCTCTAATGATCTGACACAACTTACCCTGGGACTGGACCGGGATTCAGGACTGGTTGCCGACCTGTTTGATGAACGCAACGATGCAGTTAAATCGCTGCTCAGTATGGCCATCAAGGCCTGCCGTAAAAACGCCAGGTATGTTGGTATTTGCGGCCAGGGGCCTTCTGATCACCCGGATCTTGCGTTCTGGCTCATGGAACAAGGTATTAGCAGTGTATCGCTGAATCCGGATTCTGTTATTGAGACCTGGTTGTACCTTGCCGAGCACATGCAAAAAAACAGCAAGGATAAAAACTAATCTATTCCAGCCAGAGCAGATCGTATCACCGAATTTATTATTCTGTATCCTCTTGAGAGAGGTGCTTTAGCTCATGGGCATGCTGCTCCCAGTTCTTGCCATCGAACAATTCAACTTCCATTGAATGGATAGTCGCATCGTCCAGACATCGCACATTAACGCTGATGCCATCGGGATTGGAGCGTGGAATATAAAATGACTTGATGCCGCAAACCCGGCAAAACTTGTGCTTGGCTTCATGGGTATCAAAGGTATAGGTTGTCAAATAATCCTCACCTTGCAGTAAATGAAAATGACTTTTCGGAACGATCAAGTGCAAATAACCGGTACGCGAACAAATTGAGCAATTACACTCGTGCACCTGCAAGTCGGCTGGCGCCTCAACTTCATATTGCACAGCGCCGCAATGGCAACTACCCTTATGCGTGACTAATTCAGTCATATTTATAGACTCCAGGAAAACATAACCCTCCCAGGAGGTTTATCAATTTTCCCTGTTATTTCATATTGTTATACCAAATAACCGATTAATCAGAATACATCATTTTTCCTGACATTGCTCAATATCTTACGATTTAGCAAAAGCTAATATAATTTATATAAGAACGGCGAAACGGAGGAGCAAATAATGACCACATTAGTAATGGTAGCTGACGCCAGTCGAGCCAGGTTTTTCAAAGCAGAAACAAATAGAGGCGCATTAACTGAGTTCGATAGCATGGTACACCCCAGGTCCAAATTGCATCCCAACGAAATGGCCTCCGACAAACCAGGTAAAACCTCCAACCGCAACGGTCAAGGCGTGAATTCACTGGATACCGAAATTGATCCGAAACGTCAGGAAGCAATTCGTTTTGCAAAAGATGTTAGTACCAAGCTGGACAGTGTCCGGCAACAGGGAAAATATGCAAGATTATATGTTGTTGCAGCACCATCATTTTTAGGTATGCTGCGCAATAACCTGCATTCAGAAACCAAGAAGTTAATCACCAATGAAATCAATAAAGACCTGACTGGTTTAAACGTTGATGATATCCGAGCACATTTGCCGGAACGTTTATAGAATAACAACAACGCTACTTATCACTGCTAACCGTTATGCAACGGGGGAACAGATTAGGCTATGAGCACCAAGCCACTTAAAGCATCTGAACTTTATCATGCCTGTAATCCTGCGGAACTCGATTTTTCAACCACTGCTGAGCTTGAAGATCTGACAGAAACTTTTGGTCAAAATCGCGCACTGGAAGCCATCGATTTTGGGGTTGGAATTAGACACGATGGATATAACCTGTTTGTGCTTGGTTCAACCGGAATCGGCAAACACGTTGTTGTAAGCCAGGAACTGGAAAAACGTGCCGCGCAAGGTGCTGTTCCATCCGACTGGTGCTACGTGAACAATTTCGGCCAACCGCATAAGCCGAAAGCACTACAACTCCCTCCCGGTATGGGAACCAGTCTACGCGATGACATGACCCAACTGGTGGAAGATTTGCAGAATGCCATTCCGGCAGCATTTCGTAGCGATGAGTATCGCACCCGAGTGCAGGAAATCAACGAAGAGTTTGACGAGAAACAACAAAGTGCATTCGACAAACTCAACGAGGATGCCAAAGAACGCGGTGTTGGTATACTAAGAACTCCAACAGGTTATACCCTGGCACCTTTACGTGGTGAAGAAACAATATCACCGGAAGAATTCCAGTCATTGCCTAAAGACGAACAGGAACGCATTGAAAAAGCCATCGAAGAA
>NZ_CDLKIE010000531.1:0-4707 GCF_975902315.1 Kaarinaea lacus
CAGGCCAGTTGTCATAGCGGTGTCGCCAGTCAGAATTAGGATTAAGCCAGACCGCAAATGTCTCAGCCCAGTCTTCATGGGGGTGGCTTTGTGCATACCAGCCAGGCAGATTGATGACGAAACGTTTGCTATATGGTTTTGGTAAATAGGAGTCATGGTATCTGGATTGTGGATTACCAAAGGTTTTCCGCCAATCCTTACGTTCTGTTAGTTTGTAGGCATTTGCGATGGCGTGCGCAGTTTCATGTCGCAATAACTTCATGCACCAGCGATAATTTCCGCCCTCAACTTCCATGACGAAGCTTCGTTCGAGTTTTTGTAACCGGGGATGTGCCAGGAAAAAGGGTATTGCCACGCCAGGGATATGGTCTGGACAAAACCAGTCATCTGATAACCAGAAATGAGGTTGAAATTGTAAATCTTGTTTTTCAAGTTCTTTGTTGAGACGATTGACCCGCTGCATGATAGGACTGTGCTCAAGGGATAACTCCAGATCGCAGATACGCATATCAAGTAATTTATCCTTTGAATACTTTGACCATGAATATTGTCGATGGGACGTTTTTCGTTTCTTTTTAATGACCATTATTTCAGAGATTTTAAATATTTTGAGTGATGAATATTGTCTGGTTTTGCCTTGCAGCGCGACATTTCCGGACATGCTACAATTCGGTTTCCTTTTGAGATTGTATTAGAACTTTCGTCAAATTCAACGAAATATGCTTTCACTTAATGCGCGTGTATTAATTGCAGCTTCGGCAATATTGGCCGCCTTTTTTGGTTTGGCCGGTTTTACCCTGGATCGTGCATATCGGTTGAGTTCGGAAGAAGCGCTGGAAAAGCGACTGGAAGTACAGGTATATGCATTGATAGCACTGGCGGACATAGACGATGCCGGTAATGTTTTTATGCCAGATACTTATCCTGAGACTAGTTTCCTGAGCATATCTACAGATACCTACGCACGAATCACAGATCCTGCAGGTCGCATTGTCTGGAGTACCCCAACGCCGGTGGGTATTAATGTGCCCTACAAAGTCCAGTTGTCACGGAATGAACGCAGTTTTTCATTTTCGTCACCATCAGATTTATTTTCAGTGGCAATGTACAGCCATGGTATTGCCTGGCATGACCAGGCCGATAAGGTATATACCTTCAGTATTGCCGAGAATCTCGAAGACTTTAATAAACAGGTTAAACGCTATCGCCGCAATCTTTGGGGCTTGTTAGGTGGTGTGGCACTGCTGTTGCTGATCGTCCAGGGAACGATAATGAGATGGGGACTGGCACCATTAGGCAGGGCTGCTGGCGAATTGTCTGCGATTGAGTCGGGGCGAACTTTGCGCTTAAGTGAAGACTACCCGGGAGAGATAAAAGGATTAACTGACAACGTCAATGCATTGCTCGAGCATCAGCAGGAACACCTCGAACGTTATCGTCATACATTGGGTGATTTGGCACATAGTCTCAAAACACCAATGGCGGTAATGCAAAGCACACTGGATGAGCAGCGTATTGATAAAAAGCCAGCAAAAATGATCCAGGAACAGCTTGAACGTATGACGCAGATTACCGATTATCAGCTGCAGCGCGCTGCTACTGCAGGTCAAAGCCCTTTAATAGCACCCGTAGACATTGAACGAATGACCCAAAAACTGGTGAATAGCCTGATTAAGGTTTATGCGGATAAAAAAGTTAAAGTGAAATTTAGTATTGATAAGGATATTGTGTTTCATGGGGATGAAGGCGACTTAATGGAAGTGATCGGAAATCTGACCGACAATGCGTTTAAATATTGCGATCATCAAGTCGTTATTGCAACCAGGATGCAATTACATCAAAAGAAAAATACGCAGGGATTACTGTTTACTGTTGAAGATGATGGGCCAGGAGTGCCAGATGCGATGGTGCAACACGTGGTACAACGCGGAGTGAGAGTGGATCAGGGGATTAGTGGTCATGGAATCGGATTATCGGTCGTGCAGGATATTGCACAAATCTATGGCGGTGAATTAACCATTGATTCATCAACACTGGGTGGTGCAGCAATCAGTGTATGGTTGCCTGAATCAACTTAATCTTAAAATGGCGCCTGTTGTCTGACGATTAGAAACTGAAAAAGCCGGTATTTACCGGCTTTTTCATTTAATCTATAAGCTTGTAGTCATGCTGGAACAGGAATTCCAGATGCATCAGCCCAGGTTCTTTCCTGGCTGGTTATTCAATGGTTGTATTTTCGTCTGGACGATCCTGGTTGAGGGGATGGTCTTCGTCATAGATTTGGAAAACCAGGATTGCCATCAAGATAACGGCTAACGCTGTAACGCCCCCGACCATATACGTCAAAATGTCTAACATGATTCTTTCTCCCAAATGTGCTTTATAATATTCCTGTGTGACCAGCGCTTGGCTTCTGTAGCCTCAATACTTCTCTAACCCCAGTACCGCTAGTACCGCGCTAACCATTTTCGTTGTTGTGTATGGTTTAGCCCCTATATTGCAACAATCACGCTCAATATTTCAAGTACTTGTACTTGTGATACTGGATTCCGAACCCTTTTTCGATCATCACAAATCGGTTTCAATATGGCCAAGATGTCCATTGGGTGCAAACATTGCTATTTCTACCGAATTAAGGACCTTTTGATCGCTTATTCCACCTAAAACGTAGGCGTAATTATTAACCACAATGGATGCAGCTGCGCTACGTGCGATATTCAGCGGTGTTGTTGTGCGCCACTGGCCAACACGACCGTTACTATAAATCGGTGCAAATTCGACGTTTTTTAGCCGGCTACGGCCGTTATGACCGCCAGCAATGTAAAGATGATGGTTCATTGCAAATGCAGAGGCTATGAACCTGGGATTCAACAAGCGACTTTTTTCTATCGACCAGGAACTTAAATAGCCGCTGGGATTAATTTCCGAGGATTCGACATCACCATAACTCATCTGATCAGATCGCTGAACATGACCGCCAAGCAGATAGAGTGTCTTTTGATAGAGCGCAGCAGAGTGGATGTAGCGGTCGACTACAGCCTCCTGTGCATCGACCTGCCAGGTACCGAAAGTACCGTCGGAGTTTACGGTGACATGCTCGATGGATTTCAGGAAAACACCGCTGTAGCCCCCGATTGCGTAAATACGATTATCGACAGCCGCCGCCTTTAATCCTCTTCTTGGGAGTCTCATGTTGGAGATGATTTGCCAGTCGCCTAAAGTGCCATCTTTATGAATCGATGCCATTTCTACACTTGCAACAGGATAATTGTCGTCCCCTACAGGGCCACTCCCACCGCCTAGTGCATATATTGAATTATTTACCACAACAGCTGCCAGGTAGAAGCGACCTACGTTCAGTGCGCTCGTAGTTTGCCACGGGCCAAGATCGCCGTTTTTGCCGATCCTGGCAAATTCGACGGATTTTACGTATTGACCCTGTTCATTGACACCGCCAAGCACATATAAATGACCATTTGCCTCCACGCTGGCCAGGGCTCGTCGTGGAAACCGGAAGTTTTTACCCATTTTCCACTGGGCAATCCAGTTTTCCGGATACTGATTTATCGGCTTGTTGTAGACAAATAATCCGGCAATCAAGGTCAGGATAAAAATCAGGATGAAGGGGGCTGCATATTGGTTATTTTTACCTGGTTTATTCATTGGAGAAGGCATATTGATTGTACAAAATGAGGAAAATTCAATATAGTGATTATCTTATTATAATTAGTGCGTTACAGATTAATTAATGTAGTTGATGCGTAAATAAGTATAATTAAAGTTCCAGGAGAAAGCATTCGCTAACGCTAGCATTTAGCAATATCAGGAAATACGGTATGATCCGCCGTACGCATTAGAAGAACAAACGAGCTTTAAGATTATTTTAATGTGGCACAGGTTTACTAAACCTTCGCACACGGGCTAAGTGCGTAATCCATAAAAAATAATAATTAATATTTATGTTGAAATTTAGTACCATGTCTGGGTATGTTAAGTATTTGTACGTAGCATAAGCAATACTTACGTAATGGGGGATGGGTGGCAGTAATACTGTCTTAGTTATTGTTTATCAATAACTTGCCTGTCTATGTTCGTAATATATTCCAGACGGAATTAGTATAGTGTAGTCAAGTGAGTACGGTATTTCGTCAAATGACAGGTAGTGGAACCAAGGGTGCTAGAAACTCCCAGGCAACGAATTTGACTGGCAAAGCTAGATCAGCCCGACTTTGTTACGTGGATGACAGCAGGACATCCGCTTATGTGGTTAAGCGCATGCTTAAACCCTATGGGTATGCTGTGGACCATTATGATTCGGCAGAACCCGCCTTAATCGCTCTTATAGAAACCGATTACGACCTCCTTTTAACAGATTTAAAAGTATCACCAACAGGTATGGATGGTGATGATCTGGTGCGGGCACTACGCGCCAGTGGGCAAAAGAAAATCAGCAGCATGCCTGTGATCGTAATTACCGGTGCCACTGACACCGAAATTTTATCGCAAGTGTACGAAGCCGGCGCCAATCAAATTATGACAAAGCCGGTAAATGGTGAAGAGCTGGATGCGAACATACGCAAACTGGTATACACCAGTAAATCGCAATCGGTGGAAGATGAATTTGCTGATCTCGCGGCTGAAGCAGACGCGCAGGAACAGGCATCAACAGGTGGAGTGGCAAGAGCCACAGTTGTACCATTTGGTCAG